>CAMBOD010000363.1 GCA_945868985.1 Prosthecobacter debontii
GAGATCATCCTCCACTTGCTCGCGCAGCCGAATGAAGCCGGCAGCGTGCTCTCGGCGCTCCGCCGCGTGCATGGCGCGTTTTCACTCGTGATCATGACCGAGTCGGAAATCATCGGCGTGCGCGACCCGAACGGCTTCCGCCCGCTTTCGCTCGGGATGCTCGACGGAGCCTACGTGCTTGCGAGCGAGACGTGCGCATTCGATCTCATCGGCGCGAAATTTATCCGCGATATCGAGCCCGGCGAAGTCGTCATCATCAACAACGACGGCATCCGCTCCGAGCACCCGTTCAACGAAACGCGCCGCTCGTTCTGTGTTTTTGAATACGTCTATTTCGCGCGCCCGGATTCGATGCTCAACGACATCAATGTCGCGCGCGTCCGCACAGAAATGGGCCGCCAGCTCGCACGCGAAACCGGCGTCGAGGCCGACCTCGTCATTCCCGTGCCGGACAGCGGCATCTACGCAGCGATGGGATTTGGCGAGGAGATGAACATTCCCTACGTGCAAGCCTTCGTCCGCAATCACTACATCGGGCGCACTTTTCTCCAGCCCTCGCAGCTCATCCGCGACTTCAATGTGCGCGTGAAGCTCAACCTCATCCGCGAACTCGTCGAGGGAAAGCGCGTCGTTGTCGTGGACGACAGCATCGTTCGCGGCACCACAGCGCTCGCACGCGTCAATCACCTCCGCGAAGCCGGCGCGACCGAGGTTCACGTGCGCGTGAGCTGTCCGCCGCACAAACACGCCTGCCATTACGGCATTGATTTTCCTGACCCGAAAAAACTCCTCGCAAACCAGCACACGCCCGCAGAAATCGCCGGCTACCTCGGCGCTGACAGCGTCGGCTACCTGAGCATTGATGGCATGGTGAAAGCCACGCAGCAGGCGCTCGGCTCACTCTGCCTCGCGTGCTTTAATGGCGAGTATCCGGTGCCCGTTCCCGATGGCGCAGGCAAATTCGTCATGGGCAAGCAGCGCGGCCTCGTGCCCGATAGCAGCCCGCAGACAGACATGTTCGGCAAACTCAAATAGCACCCAACGATTTTCCAAATGGCAGCAAATCCAAAATCCAAAAAAGCCTACGCCTCCGCTGGCGTGGATGTGGACCTCGGTAACCGCGTCAAGAGCGGCATTCAGGCGCTCGTAAAAGGAACGCACGGCCCCGAAGTGCTCGGCAAAATCGGCGGCTTCGGCGGACTTTTTCGCCCGAACTTTCGCGGGATGAAAGACCCCGTGCTCGTCTCCAGCGTGGACGGCGTCGGCACAAAGCTGAAACTCGCATTCATGACCGGCCGCCACGACACCGTCGGCCAGTGCCTCGTCAACCACTGCATCAACGACATCGCCGTTATCGGAGCAAAGCCGCTCTTCTTTCTCGACTACATCGGTGCGGAAAAACTCGAACCCAAAGTTTTCCAGCAGCTCCTCAAAGGTTTTTCAAAAGCCTGCAAAGCTGCGAAGTGCGCCATCATCGGCGGCGAAACAGCGCAGATGCCCGGCATGTATCAGCCCGGCGAGTATGACCTGGTAGGCACCATTGTCGGCGTCGTGGATCGCCCACGCATGATTGACGGCTCCGGCATCCGCCCCGGCGACATCATCCTCGGCCTCGCATCGAACGGCCTCCACACCAACGGCTACACACTCGCCCGCAAAGTCCTCTTCGAGCAGATGGGCCTCAAACTTTCCGCCAAACTCGAAGGCGTCACCGGCACACTCGGCGACGAGTTGCTGCGCGTTCACAAAAACTACCAGCCCCTACTCGCCACGCTCCCCACTGGCGTCGTGAAAGGTCTCGCACACATCACCGGCGGCGGCCTCGTGGATAACTTCCCGCGCGTGCTTCCGAAAAATTGCGACGCAATTGTGGACACCGCGAGATGGAAAATCCCCGCCATCTACAAACACATCGAACGCGGCGGCGGCGTGGATCACGCCGAGATGTTCCAGGTTTTCAACATGGGTATCGGCATGACCATCGTAGTCGCGCCGCGCGATGCGAAAGTCGTGCAAACCAAACTCAAAGCGCGCGTGATCGGTATAATCGAAAAAGGCACCGGCATCGTGCGTTTGAAATAAGGGCTGAAATTCTTCTCCCCGATCAGCGCGGATATGCGGTAGAAGCACGCGTTGCCTATGCCAAAGATTCTCCGCCAGCGTGCGTATTCGTGGTTAATGTGGATCGCGCTTTATCTCGCGTTTGCGTATCCGCTCGCGTGGTTGCTTGGCGAACCAACTCCTGTGCCTCCAGCGAAAACCGAGGCTTTGCCAGAGGTGCCGGACTCGGGAACCGGCCCGGAGGTTTCTGTGCCGCCGATGGTGCCGGGAAATGTGATGCGCCCACCGCGCAATCGAATTGACCAGAGCGATGCGGAAGTCGCGCGGAAGTCTGCTGGCTGCCTAGAGTGCCACAAAACGACTGACGCGCATTCGATGCACGCTTCGCCAAACGTCGTGCTCGGCTGCACAGATTGCCACACGGGAAATCCCAAGCGCGGACTTAAAATGGAAGAGGCGCACCCAAAGCCACGGAATCCCGAATACTGGCCCAGCTCCGCGAACCCGCCGAACTCCACCGTGCTGCTCAATCAAGAGTCGCCGGAGTGGATTCAATTTGTGAACCCCGGCGATTTGCGGGTAGCGGAAAAAACGTGCGGGCTTTGCCACGGCGACATCACCAAACGCGTCGGTCACTCGATGATGAATCACGGTGGGATGCTCTGGAATGCGGCGGGCTACAACAACGGTTCGATCCCTTTAAAAAATCCGTTCATCGGTCAGGCATACGGCGCGGACGGCATTCCGCTAAAACTCGAAGCGCCCTTTGCACCGACTGCGGAGGAGACGCGCAAGTATGGCTGGCTCGCCGCGATTTATCCGCTGCCCCGCTTCAATATTTCGCAGCCGGGAAATCTTTTCCGCATCTTCGAAAAAGGCACCGAGCCGCCTCTCTCACTCGGCACACCCTCGCTCGATGAACTGCCGGGCAAGCCGGGCCGCCGCCTCAGCGAGCGGGGACTCGGCACGCTGAACCGCACCGACCCCATCGTGCTCGGCGCACAGAAAACTCGTCTTCATGATCCGATGCTCGGTTTCCTCGGCAGCAATGATCGTCCCGGCGACTACCGCAGCAGCGGTTGCACGGCGTGCCACGTCGTCTATGCAAACGATCGCTCACCAATGAACTCCGGCTGGTGGAGCAAATACGGTCACCAAGGGCTCTCGTTTTCCAAAGATCCGACCATTCCGAAAGACGAGCGTGGGCACCCAATCAAACACGTCTTCACCCGCTCAATTCCTAGCGCGATGTGCATGAACTGCCACATGCATCAGGGAAATCTTTTCGTGAATCCCTACCTCGGTTACACATGGTGGGATCAGGAAACCGACGGCGAGCATATGTGGCC
>CAMBOD010000364.1 GCA_945868985.1 Prosthecobacter debontii
GATGACAGCTGATGTTGACGGGTTTGAATGCGCTGAAAGATTCGGGCCATTGTGATTGTTTGATTGTGAGGAAATCAGAGCCAGGGGCGGCGTAGATTTGTTTGTAAAGTCTGGCGGCATCAAGTCGGAGCGCCTGTTTGTCCACTCCCTTTAGACGAATCTTTGCTTGTTCTCGTGGGTCGGAGCACGATGCAAGTATCGCCAAAACGAAAACCAATAAGAAGCGGTGCATTCTTGGAATGGGGGGATTGCAACTGGTGAACTCGCCGGAGTCGAGCGTGCGTTCGGTTGCTTCCCCCGAGTCCACGGAGTCACTGCCTGAGATAACGATGACGATTTCGCCTTTCGGAGGGTGTGTAGTGTAGTGAGTGAGTAATTCAGCGGGCGTTCCCCGCCGGTATTCTTCGAAGGTTTTTGTCAACTCACGCGCGACGCAAATCTGGCGCGTGGGTAGCAGGGGGATTGCTGCAGTGAGTGTTTTGATGAGACGGTGGGGTGATTCGAAGAAGACACTTGTTTCGCTACGCTCAGCCGCTGCGCGAAGTTCGCGTTCGCGCCCGCCGCTCTTCACAGGAAAGAAGCCGCCGTAAAAAAAGCGCTCTGCTTCAAATCCCGATCCGATGAGAGCCGTGAGCACGGCGCTTGGGCCAGGAAGGATTGTGTATGGAACGCCGCGTTGCTGGCAGGCACGCAAGAGTCGGTGGCCGGGGTCACTGATTCCTGGCAGGCCTGCGTCACTGATGACCGCAATTTTTTTCCCAGCCACTAGTTGCTCAATGAGTTCTGCCGTGCGTCGTGCTTCGTTGTGTTCGTGGTAGCTGACAAGCGGCTTTTGTATCTCGAAATGGCGTAGGAGATGCCCGCTATGACGTGTGTCTTCGCAGGCGATCAAATCCACTGTGCGCAATACTTCCAGAGCCCGATGGGTGATGTCACCGAGGTTCCCGATGGGTGTGGCGACGAGAAAGAGCATCAGCTGTTTACCAGCCTTCGCTTATGAGGCTAACGATGCGTGTCGCGAGTTCCTCGGCGGCAAGTGGTAGTGCTTGACGTTCGTCCTGATTCGAATCCGCAGTAAGCAGATTGGGACTGCTGACGAAAAAGCTCGTGCTTGAATTGGCGCTTCGGCTGTCGAGCACCACACCTGTATTGGTCTGCGTGACTGTGTAACGTGCTCGAAGAGCGAGAAGATACTCGCGGGTTTGAAGGACATTTCCACGAAGCGAACGGGCTGGGCGTCTTTGAATTAGTTCGAGTTTTGCATCGAGGACTGCATCGGCGTGCGCCTCATCGGTGACTTCGTAAGTGCCATCTTGCTGCATCTGCCGGATGACAGCGTTCGCAAGGAGAGCACTCACACGCGGTTCGAGTGTATCGTTCTCGAAATTCTTTACGCAAATTCGACGAACTTGCTTCATCGGTTTGGGCTTGATTGGCCCGACAGTGTAGCCGGCACATCCACCAAACGTGAGTGTGATGGCGGCGAGGAAGAGGGAAAACGTGAGCCTCATTTGGTTTTCTGCTCCTTGGTTTTATCGGTGTCCACTGTTGCAGGAGCAGTTTTTACCGCGTCGTCTTTGGTTGCCTCAGCAGGCTTGGCTCCTTCTGCGGGTGGTGGTGGGAGAGTGGGTGGAATGAGTGGATCGCCGCTCGCTGGCACTGTTGGTTGTGTGCCGGGCGCGGTTTGCAATGGATCGCCGGTGGGGAGTGCTGGCTCGATGATGGGGCCGAGCGGCGTGGTGCGCATTGCGGGGCGTCCGTTCAGTGTCGGGTATGGATAGCTGATCGGCGGTCCGTTGAAATCTGGGCGGCTAGCCACGTCCACGAGTGCCTGTGCGCGGCGACGTGCGAGTGCGGTGTCTCCGCCTTGCGCACGCTCGGGCCCGGAGCGTAAGGCATCCACTCCAACGAGGCTCTTCAATTCATCAATCCGCTTTTTTGCCAGACCACTCTCGGTGCTGCCGGGTGCGTTACGAATGACCTCGTTGTAGTAAACGACGGCAGCTTTGTAGTTTTTCGTTTTGTCGTAATAACGTGCGACTTCGAGCGTGCCTTTTACGTCGCTACCACTGAGTGCCTGAATATTCTGTTTGGCCTGCGCGACTTTTTCGCTGGTCGGGTAGCGGTTCACGAAATCCTCGAAGGACTCGCGTGCTTTCAATTTGGCCGATTGATCATAGCTCCCGTCTTGGGCTGCATGAAATTGCACGTAGCCCATTTGATATTGTGCGTCGTCAGCAATGGCGTCGCCGGGATAGCGCGTGATGACTTCCTGATACGCGCTGAGTGCCTCCGAGGGCTTGCTGGCCTTTTCCAGCGCCTGCCCTACGTTGAATTGTGCGAGTGGTGCGAGCTTGTGAAATGGCGCACGTTTCACGATTTCCTCAAACATCTCATTCGCCTTTTCGTAGTCAGTGCTGATCGGCACGCCGAGCAGTTTCTTCTTTTGTCCGTTGAGATAGAGCTTCGCGATCTCAAACTGGGCTTGAATCACCGAGTCGAACTCCCCTCCGCGTGGATATTTTGCCGTGTAGTCCGAGTATGCAGCGAATGCGTCTTTGTAGCTTCCCTGCCGCTCAAGAATACGGCCGATTCGCGCCAGCGCCTTAGGCGCGGCAGCGGTGAGGCTATTCGCTTTTACAATGCCGCGATAGACCTTCACTGCATCACCAGTATTGCCGCTATTTTCGAGAGCTTCACCCCCCCGGAGTTCTTCGGCGGCAGTGCCCTCCTCGGTGCTGGATGGCGCGGTCGTTGCCGCTTTTTCGTCAGAACCAAAAAGCTTCCAACCAAAAATATCGAGTGCACTCGCAGGCAACGGCGCTAGCACGAGCGCGGAGATCGAGAGGGTTAAAAGAAACGCTGGCTTTCGCATAGGGCGCGCAGGGTAGGGGCGGAGCCGTATGAGTCAAGCCGACTACACCAAATGTCTCACTACAATGGTGAAATTGTGGTTCGCTAAGGCTTCGCTGAAACGGCTGCTGTAAGTTGAGCGACGGTTTCGGTGAATTTCTTTGCGTCGAAAAGGGCAGGGGAGCGGATGGAGAGATCGAGCGAGACGAGTGAATCTTTCGCTTTGGGCATCACTTTTGGATCGAGACCGAGCACCAATGCCCGGAGCGCTGGAACGAGAGCCTCGGCCTGTGCAAAATCTTTCACCTGTCCTCCGAGTGCGGCGGTGCGGTCGAATTGAGCGCGCGTCTTTTCGGTCGTCCATTTTGTTTTACTCGCGGACTTAGCCAGCTTGTCTGCGGCGGCACGGAGAGGTGCGGGTGCTGGATCGGCTGGCAGAAGTTCGGCGCCGCTGGCTGTTTCGCGAAGCACCCATTGCAGGGCGGCGATTCGCTCTGGCTGCGCGTTTCCTTTTTCGGAAAGCCAG
>CAMBOD010000365.1 GCA_945868985.1 Prosthecobacter debontii
ACCGACTTCCCCGTCGGAGCCCTCGCCATCGTCTCGTTCAGCAAAGTCGGCTCAGTGCGAAAAGCTGAGAACATCCACAAGCCACGCGCCAACAGCAAAGTGGCCAAAGCCCTCACCGCACAACAAGCCAAGACGCACCCGGCGGAAAAGGTGGAAAAATAGCAACTCTGCCGTCACATGGAGAAGCTCTCTGAAGAATCGTGACCTACACCGTGACCAAGCATCCTATCAGCCCGCTCTTGCGAGTGATAATTCCACTATTGCGGTATCCTTCTTGGGTTGCGGCTCTTTTTGCCTTATCTGGAGTCAGGTATGCCCTCTACATACCACCGCTTCAGAAACTATTTTACAGGCCGGTCTTCCTTGCAATGTGGGGTATTCTTGCCCTGCTCCCTTTTATTCTCATCCGACACCGACGAGCTTACCTGATATACTGCTGTGCTTTCGTCATCGTCGGTGGCTGGATACTTTTCGACACGTTTGCCCCATTCCGCTACGTCGCTCCAAACTACCACGATGCGGTCAATGAAGGGGCAAGTTACCTCACGTCCTACTCAGATGACCATTGCAGTTATTACATCACTCGTTTCAATCCGTCGTTTATAGAAAATTGGCTATTCCCAGTGATTACTATCTGGCCGCTACTTCTTGGCACCCTCTACCATTACGCCTATGCACGAAAAATCGGAAGCGCCGAAGCCCTAAATTTAGCAGGATGAAGTAGTCCGTTTTCAACACACCTGACTGCGGCCATCGGACGGAAGCGTTTTCGGATTGTCACAGGGCGCTGGCTCTTTGGCATTGCGCGGAGGGGCGGCACGCGCCACGTTCCGCACGAATTTAATGCCACCGAAGAACGCTCCCGCGACAACTCACAAAAACTATCTCCTCGATACGAACGTCCTGATCCACGACCCCGGATCGCCGTTTCAATTTCAGGAAAACACGGTCTGGATACCGGTGGAGGTCTTTGAGGAGCTGGATCGTTTCAAAAGCGAAAGCTCCACGCGTGGCGCAAACGCGCGCGAGGTTCATCGCAGGCTGAGTGAGAAATTTCGCAACGCCGAGGACATGCAGAAGGGCGTGAAGCTGGAGAACGGCGGCAGGCTCCGCGTCTGCGTGAACCCGCTCGCGCAATTCAGAAACGGCGTGTGGAGCCTCGTGAGTGATTCGCCGCGCTTCCACATGCTGCGCGATTTGTTCCCGGATTTGTCGAGCGCGGACAACCGCATCCTCGCCGCTGCGTGCGCCGTGGCGGATGCGGAAAAGGATCCCGTCATCCTCGTGACGAAGGATCTCAACATGATCCTAAAAGCGCGCACGCTCGGACTCGAAGCGCAGGACTATCGCACCGATCGCGTGGAGGACACGGACATCCGCCTCACGATGAAGCAGAAGAACGAGGAGTATGAGACATTCGATGTGTCTGGTCATTCGCTCCAAGCGTTCGCGAGTCAGGAGAGCATGGTTTTTGAAAAAGCCGCAAACTTTCCACCGAACCACTACCTGCTCGTTCGCAACGAGGAGGAGCCGACGCACGCAATCCCGGCGCGGCACGTCGGCGGCGGCTCGCTGCACAAGCTGCGTCGCGACCGCATCACGATTCGCGGCGGGCGCTGGCTCACTGCACTGAATCTCGGCCAGCGGTTTTTCCTCGATGCGCTCTACGACCCGGCGATCTCGCTCATCACCGTCTATGGCAAAGCAGGCACAGGCAAAACGCTCATGAGCGTGGGGGCCGCGCTCGAGCTGGTGCAGACGGGTGATTTTGAAAAAATGCTCATCACCCGCGTGATCATGCCGACCGGACGCGACATCGGTTTCCTGCCGGGACGCGTGGAGGAAAAAATGGCGCCGTGGGTGCAGCCGGCTTTCGACGCGCTGGAACTCCTGCTCACGCGCCCACGCAAGCCGGAGCATTTCGAGAACAAAAAACAGAGCCAGCGCAAGAACGACGACAAACGCGACCCACGCGATCAGCGAGAGACGCCATCGCCTTTCGGCGGACCCAAACCCGCAGGCAGGCCGTGGGAGCCGATGGTCGCGAACGGGCAGATCGAAATCGAAGCCATCACGCACATCCGCGGGCGCAGCATCCCGAACGCGATTTTCATCGTGGACGAAGCGCAGCAGCTCACCCCGCACGAGGCGAAAACTCTCATCACGCGCATGGGCAAAGGGAGCAAAATCATCCTCATCGGCGACCTCGGCCAGATTGATAATCCCTACGTGGACGCTCACACGAACGGCCTCGTCTATGCCCGCAACCGCCTGCAAGGCCAACCGTGGATGGCGCATATCAATCTCTTCAAGGGCGAACGCAGCGAAATGGCGGAAGTGGCTGCGAACCTGATGTAACGATAGACGAATGAAGCCCCGCATCCTCGCCATCCGTGGTGGCGCGATAGGCGACTTCATTCTCACGCTTCCCGCGCTGCGTCTGCTGCGCGAGGCATTCCCGCACTGCCACCTCGAAGTCCTCGGCTACCGCCACATCGCCGCGCTCGCGCTGCACGGCGGCCCCGAGCCCGGCACGACCTACGCCGACGCCACCCGCAGCATCGAATACGGCCCGCTCGCAGGCTTCTTCGCGCGCAACGGCAACCTCTCGCCCGAGCTTTGCGAATACTTCGCGTCATTTCAGCAAATCGTAAGCTGGCTCTTTGATCCCGACGGCATCTTTGAAACGAACGTGAAGAGGGCAGGCGTGAAAAACTATCTCTCCGCCTACACGCCCATCACCGACGAAAACCACGCCAGCGTGCATCTCGCACGCGGCCTCGAAAGCATGGCCCTCTTCCTCGACGACCCCGCAGCGAAGCTCATCCCCACCCCCGAATCCCACCAAGCCGCCGAAGCATGGCTTTCGTCATCCGCCATCCAAAATTCGTCATTCACCGCCCTTCACCCCGGCAGCGGAAGCCCACGAAAAAACTGGCCCTTGGAAAAATGGCGCACCCTCGCCGGAGAAATCAAAGGACCGCTACTCATCATCGGCGGCGAAGCCGACACCGCATCGCTCGACTCACTCGCCCCGCACGCCGCCCTCATCGCCATCATCGCCCTCATCGCCCGCGACCTACCGCTACCCACGCTCGCCGCGCTGCTCACGCGCTGCACACGTTATTTCGGCCACGACACCGGCATCTCCCATCTCGCCGCTGCCGTGGGCGCAAAGTGCACACTCCTCTTCGGCCCCACCGACCCCGCCGTGTGGGCCCCGCAGGGCGCTCACGTAAAAATCCTGCATACGCCCGATCTCTCCGCGCTCACACCAAAAGATGTGCTGCGGAATTAACCAAAAACAAAACGCCGCCCGGCTCTCGCGAGACGGGCGGCGTGGTTTGGGAAATCAGTCCCGTTTGGCGGGC
>CAMBOD010000366.1 GCA_945868985.1 Prosthecobacter debontii
CTGCGGTCGCCAGTGGATTTCTGCGGACACCCTCAAAATGATGGTGGACTGCTGCCGCTTCAACAAAGTCCGCCAGCTCATCGTGCACGTCGGCGACGATCAGGGCTACAGCATGCCGTCCAAGGCATTTCCCAAACTCGGCATGAACAACGGTTCCTGCTGCGAAGGCGTCCCGCCCAAAGTGTGGACATGGGAGGAAATGGTGGAACTCGAAGCCTACGCCGTGGCTCGAGGCATCGCCATCGTTCCCGAATTGGAAACACCCGGCCATCATCAGGCGATGGGGCGAAATTATCGCAGTCTCTTCGACGGCCCCGGCTGCATGGACATGGCCAGCGAGGAACTCTATCGCGGCCTCGACACCGTGATTGCCGAGATGTGCAGCATTTTCAAAAGCTCGCAATATTTCTCCATCGGCTGCGACGAGGCCAACAACGGCACCGGCGCCGGCCCCTGGGCGGAAGTTTACAAACGCCGCCACGCCATCCCCACGGACTCGCAGTCCGTCCGCAACGGCCACGAAATCTATGTCGTTCACATGAAGCGCATGGCGGACATCCTCCGCAAATACGGCAAGCTCACGATTGCCTACGAAAACTTCCCCGATGACGCGCGCCTCAACAAGGACATCATCCCCATCATCTGGTATCCCCACGCCGTCGCCCACGAATACCAAAAGCGCGGATGGACCACCATTTCCATGCCGTGGCATGAAGAGCCCAACTGGAACATGTATCTTTGCAACGGCTCCGTTTTGAAAAGAACCGACCGTGTCCTCGGTGCCGCCAGCCCCATGTGGCAGATGAGCGCCATCTGCGTCACCCAGGGATGGGCGCAAAACACTATCGCCCGCTCCGAACGCACATGGGGGCCCGACAACGACAAAAGCTTCCCGGAATACGCAGCCATCAAAGACAAAAACCGCCAGCGTCTGGACCGCATCGCCGTTCCCGTAAAAATGCAGATGGACGGTGTGGATGGCGGAGCCGTCGTGCGCGCGCAGAATTTCCTCACCGGACGCATGGTCTTCGGCGGAAAACTCAAAGTTACACTCAGCGTCGCAAATCCACAGGGCGGCAAAATCCACTACACCCTCGACGACTCCGAGCCCACCACCAGCTCGCCAGTCTATACCCAGCCGCTGATGTTTGAAAAAACCTTCATGCTCAACAGCGCCCTCTTCGTGGATGGCCGACAAGTCGGCGGCATCTCACGCGCCAAGTATGACTGGATCAACATCGAGGGCTGGATCAGCGACTGGAGCCTCTCCGGCCCCTACAAAGTCGAAGGCAAAATCGGCAAAGACCTCTTCGATGTCGAATTTGCCCCCGAGAAAAACGAACCGGCCAAATGGATTCCCTTCAAAAAGCCACAGCCGCCGGATGTCGTTTGGAACGTCAACTTCGGCACCTACCCCGGCTTCGGCGAACACATGGTCGGCTACTTCCGCTGCCAGATTTACTCCCCGAAAGCACAGCCCGCCCATCTTTTCACCACCACCAACGACGGCGAAAAAACTTTCTTCAACGGCAAACTCGTCCGCAGCGCCAACGCCAAACGCAACCTCAGCGAAGGCGATAAAAGCGAGATCCAACTCAACGAGGGCTGGAACCAGCTCTTGATCAAACAAATCAACTGGACCGGCGGCTGGACCGCCAAAGCCCGCATCCTCTCACCCGCCGGCAAGCGGATGGACGACATCAAGTTCAAAGCCGAGTAATCGCCCGCTCGCGTAGCTGGCTTCATCTGCTCGTGCCCTCTTATCGGATGGCATACAAAAACATGCGCCCATAATTAACGCCGTTTTTTCCGCGCTGCTTGGCTTTCGCACGCAAGAGATCGTCCGTATCCGTTTTTCAAAAAGACTCCCGTATCCTGTTTTAGGGAGACTCCTTCACTGATGGTAAGCGCGGGCGAAAAGGAGGAACTTCGGAGCTAGCTCGCGGTAGAAGCGGTGCAGGGGTTTATCGCCGTGTGAGGCAAGCATGGACAGGGCTATTTTAGATGAAGCGCGGCACAATGCCGCTTTTGTGTGTAAGAAGGCGAAAGTTTTAGGGGGGCAGGTGGAGGCTGGCGTGTTTACGCGTGGCGGGTAGTGGTTTTTTTGTGAAAGGGGAAGTATTTTAGGCGCAGTTGTGGGGGGAGGCGCGATTCCTTGGGTGCGGGCACAACCAAGAAAGACTATTATGAAAAAACTCACGACAATCATCTCAGCGATAGCCTTTGGCCTCGCTTTGTTTCAACCAATGGCCGCATCTGCGAAGGACAAGGATCAAAAGGAAAAAGGGAAGGGGAGGAATGGTAACTCTGACAATCGGCAACAGACGGTTCAGCAGCCCCGGGCTTCCGCGCCTGTCGCTCGCTCCAAGGGTGGGCAGGGGCGCGCCCAGAGTGTGAATGTGCAGCAAGGGAATACGGAGCGCGACCGAGCTCGTTCTGTGCAGAATCAAACGCAGAATGTCCGCAGTGTGCAGAGTTCGAGATATGCGCCATCGGGCCGCTCGTCGGCTTACTCGAATCGCGGCAGTAATAACTACTCGAATCATGGCTCCTACACGCGGAGTAACAACTACGGTGGGCTTTGGGTCCATGGAGACAGGCATCGCGATTGGAATCGAAACAATGTGCATGTGTGGGGCGACCATCGCTACCGCTGGTATGATGGCGGGTGGCTGATTATTGATGGCGGCTACGAGCCGACTTACTATTCCCATGCCGACACCTCCGGAAGTTCGATTGTGCAGCAGGTGCAGAGGCGGTTGACGGTAAGGGGCTATCCCAGCGGTTATGCGGATGGAATCATCGGCCCCGCGACCCGCCGTGCAATCGCGGATTATCAGCGGGATAATGGGCTGTCCGTCACAGGGCGCATCAATGAATCTCTGCTGGCCTCCATGGGTCTGGACTAAGGGGAGCACAGTGCTGCCCATGCCGGGAGAATACGAGCGTCCGCAGTCTGTGCGTTCGCTTTAAGCCAGCGCTGCGAGCGCGGCCTCGTGCACTTTGGCGGGTTCTTCTGCGCCGGTGATGGTGGTTTTCAAGTCGCGGAGGAGGCCGTCTTTCAATCCATAGACCCAGCCGTGGACGGTGAGTTCCTGGCCGCGCTCCCATGCGTCGCGGGCGATGGTGGTCTGGCAGACGTTGGCGACTTGTTCGATGACGTTGAGTTCGCAAAGGCGGTTGGCGGCTTCGGTTTCGCCCTGCTCGCCGGCGAGGCGGCGGGTGTGTTTTTCGCGCACGTCCTGGACGTGGCGGAGCCAGTTGTCGCTGAGACCGATTCGGTCGTTGCGCAGTGCGGCGCGGACGCCGCTGCACCCGTAGTGTCCGCACACGATGATGTGGCGAACTTTGAGGATATCCACG
>CAMBOD010000367.1 GCA_945868985.1 Prosthecobacter debontii
GCACCTCCGGCATCGCATTCGTCAGCGTCGGCCACCGCTCCACGCTCAAGGAATTCCACGACCGTCTCCTCCACCTCAAAAACGACGGCACCAGCGAAATCGTCCCGCTTTCAAAGTCCGCCCCAGCGCCCTCGGCGGCGAAACCCTGACGACGCCCCGATTTAGGTCATCGCGCCCCATCCCTGCTGTCCGACACCTCCGCCGGAGGGGGCCATGTGAAATGGCACGCAGTGCAGTAAAATTCCCGCTCCACCAGTCCGAGCGCAGCAGCGGCGACAGGCACGATATTCCCGACGAGCGTATTTCGCGAAAACTGCGGATACTCGATCTGCGTGGACCCGCAGTCCGGGCAGCGGATGGCGAATCGCAGAATTTGCTCGCTGGCATCCAGAGCCCGCAACTTGTCCAGCGCCTCCTGCACCTTGTCAGAAGGAACCAGCACGTGCCATTGGGCGTGGGGATGCGGCGTTAAGAACCGGAGCAACTGCTCCCCGGCGTCGTCGTTGGTGGCTGCACCAATACCCTCTTCGGAAAGACGGCGTGCGAGAGCCTCAGCGGGTGCAGCGTCTTCAAATGATGCGATCGGAAACATACACGTGCCTAGCGGTGACGACGGCCCGCAGAGTAGCGCCCGCCATAATAGTAGTTCCCGCCTTGGTTGTAGCGCCCGCTGTGATACCGTCCCTCGTTGTAATAACGGCCCGGCTCCCAGTTACCGCCGTAATAATAGCGGTTGCCGTAGTAGTAATAGGGAGAGCGATTACTGCGCGGAAGCGTGTCGTAAGATCCGACTGCTGCCACGGTGACCCCGCGCCGCGTGTCCCGCACGACGCAGGAGGAAAGCACGACTGCACCGAGGATTCCGAGGATAAGTGGTTGGTAGATTTTCATGGTTCGATGTTTGTTTGAAAATGAATCGTCAGCGAGAGCCTCCCTGGCCGTATCTGAAATCCGCATGGCATATTATCGTATGATGCACTGAAGTTTGCCTGACGCCCCATTCACGGACGCGTCACTCCAAATAGCTCTTCGCAAACTTCCACCCGGCATAGACGCCTGCGATGCTTCCGGCCCCGGAGAGCCAAAAGGCGGTCATAATGCCGAACCTCTCGCCGAGCCACCAGCCGATGGCGCCGCCCACGTTGACGCCGACGAATATGCAGAGCTTGATGCTGCCAGCATAAGCACGAAGGGAGCCCCGCATTTTTCCACCCGCAGTCTGCGCGCGCGTGCGGAGCGTTGCCAAGGGCACGAGGCAGGGGCTATGGAAGCCGGGATGTCCATTCACCGCCGAGCGCTTGCTTATTTCCGTCCGCATGTCGGGCCGACGTTTGCGGCGATGCTGCTGACGCTTTTGGCGAGTGCTTTCAATCTGCTGCGTCCGTGGCCGCTGGCGTTCATCGTGGATAAACTGCTGCCTGCGGCGTCGCATTCTCCGCACGCGCTGTCGGTCTGGGGATACGACCTCGGGGCGTGGAGCGCGCCTGCGATTCTCGGCGGGGTGTGCGCGATGATGGTAGTGCTGCATTTGCTCGCGGGGGGCATCGGCTATTTTGTGAATGTGCTGACGCTGCGGGTGGGGCTGCACGCGCTGCTGCGGCTGCGCACGGAGCTATACGCGGGGCTGCATTCGCTGCCGCTGAAATTTCACGACCAGCGACGGAGTGCGGACAGTTCGTTCCGCGTGGCCTACGATTCGCAGAGCATCCAGGCGATTTACAGCAAGTGGTTCTTCATTTTCCAAAGCACGATCTCGCTCATGGGGACGTTTGCGACGATGTGGATTTTCGATGCAACAATCGCTCTGCTGTCGCTGGTGGTGGTGCCGTTCATGGTGATGGCGATCCGCATTTTCGCGCAGCGCATCCGCAATGAGAGCACGGTGATCGCGGAGAAGGAGAGCGCTGTGCTGACGGTGGCGCAGGAGGGGCTCAGCTCGGTGAAGATGGTGCAGGCGTTTGGCCGCGAGGAGCACGAGGTGGCGCAGTTCCGCACGAGCGCAAACCAGAGTCTGGAAGCGAGCATGCGCCTGAACGCGACTTCGATGAAAAGTGCGCTGCTCGTGGGCACGCTCATCGCGGCAAGCTCGGCGATGATCTTTTACATCGGCGCGAAGCACGTGATGGAGGGGACGCTGACAGTGGGGCAAATCTGGTATCTCTCGACGCTGCTGCTGATGCTCTATCAGCCGCTCGAAGCGCTCACGCAAGTCGCCTCGGCGTTGCAAAGCGCGGCGGCGGGCGCGCAGCGGTGCTTCGAGGTGCTGGACCGCGAGGATGATGTGCCGGATTCGCCGACGGCGACTGTGCTGCCGGTGGCGAAGGGCGATCTGGTGTTCGAGCACGTGGCATTCGGCTACGACACGGAGCGGCTGATCATGCGCGATGTGAATTTGCACATTTCGCCGGGGCAGACGGTGGCGTTTGTCGGCGGGACGGGCGCTGGAAAGAGCACGCTGCTTTCGCTGGTGCCGCGCTTTTACGATCCGACGGCGGGGCGCGTGTTGATTGACGGGCACGACCTCCGCGACGTGACGAAGAAATCGCTGCGCGCGCAAATCAGCATCGTGCTGCAGGACACGCTGCTCTTTTCCACGACGGTGCGGGAGAACATCGCCTACGGGCGACCCGATGCGACCGAGGAGGAAATCATCGAGGCGGCGAAGCGGGCGCAGGCACATGAGTTCATCATGGCGATGCCCGGCGGCTACGCGGCCCAAGTGGGCGAACGCGGCGGACACCTGAGCGTAGGGCAGCGGCAGCGCATCGGGATTGCGCGGGCATTTTTGAAAAACGCGCCGGTGCTCATCCTCGACGAGCCGACCAGCGCGCTCGATCCGACCACTGAGGCGGCGATCATGACCACGCTGGAAGAGCTGATGCGCGGGCGCACCACGCTCATCATCACGCATCGCATCGCCACGGTGCATCGCGTGGAAAGCATCGTCGTGCTCGGTGAAGGCACGGTGCTCGAACAAGGGCGAGGGCCGGAACTCGTCGAGCGCGGCGGGCATTACGCGAAGCTCTACCATTCGGCGAATCTCACGTAGTCCCCTGCCCTGCGGCTTGCCAGCGTGCCGCCTGCCAGCTTCACTCCGTGCCTTATGTCAACACTCTGGGATCGCTTTCAAAAATACTACGTGGCCAATGATGAACTCGGCGTGTCGCTGGACATCAGCCGCATGAGTTTCACCGACGAGTGGCTCGCGGGCATGGAGCCAGCGGCGCAAAAGGCGTTGGCGGCGATGTGCGAGCTGGAGCGCGGGGCGATTGCGAACCCGGACGAGAAACGGATGGTCGGCCACTACTGGCTGCGCTG
>CAMBOD010000368.1 GCA_945868985.1 Prosthecobacter debontii
CGGGCCGCGCTGAGTGCGGGCAAGGCGGATGATGCGAAGGCGGCGCTGGATCGTTTCATCGCAGGGCAGCCGGGGAATTCACAGGCGCTGTATTTGAGGGCGCGGGCTTTCGAGCGACTTGGGAAAAATGATGAGTGTCTGAATGACTATCGCGCCGCGCTGGCAGTGGACGCACGCCCGGAACCTGATGTTTTTCAAGAGGTCGCCGTGGCACTGGCTTTCCGGGGACACAAAGACGAGGCGTTGCGGGTGCTGGATGCAGGGATGGCGAAACTCGGAGCAATCCCAACACTGGGACTTAAGGCGATAGAAATGGAGGTATCCCTGAAGCGCTATGACGCCGCGCTTTTGCGACTGGAGGCGATGCAAAAGGCCGCACCGCGCCCAGAGCCGTGGATGGCGAAGCGCGCTGCACTCCTTGAGCAAGCGGGTCGCCCCGATGAATCACGGGCAGCGTGGGAATCGCTAGTGACTCATCTTTCCGCACTGCCGGAAGCCGAGCGCCGTTCGCACGCCATGAGCAAGTTCGCCGAACAATCCAAACTGGCACTGGAAAAGCTCCCGAAACGAACTATTACTTCCCCGTCATCTCTCTAATGATCCGCTCCTTCACCCGCATCCTGTTCGCGCTGACTGCCCTGCTGGCAGCAGTGTCGCACGCGCAGGTGAACTACACAGGCGGCGTCTATAGTCAGAATTTCGACACATTACCGGGCACGACGAACAACACGCTTAACGAAGCTTGGACGGACAACACGACGCTGGCTGGGTGGTATGCGAACAAGACTACGTTCAGCGTCACCAACGGCACGATAGGCGGAACTGCGGCGCTCTTTGATTCCACCGCCACCACCGCGAATAACGTCGGGCTTTTCAGTTTCGGCACCTCTTCCTCAACGGATCGAGCGCTTGGCTCACGAGCGACAACATCTTTCGCAGGAAACAATCCGGTTCTCCATGGCGTGAGGCTGCTCAACAGCACGGGGGCTGCGCTGACAAATTTCACCGTCATCTACACCGGCGAGCAGTGGTTCAAAAGTTCCGCCGCAATCCAGCATTCATT
Source organism: Prosthecobacter debontii (assembly GCA_945868985.1). GTDB lineage: Bacteria > Verrucomicrobiota > Verrucomicrobiia > Chthoniobacterales > Chthoniobacteraceae > SXWH01. Next base: position 1,064 of record CAMBOD010000368.1, read on the forward strand.
GAGTCTCGCCTATCAGGTTGGAGCCACGAGCATCAGCACCGGCACTTGGACGGCGATGGCTTCCGGCAATTTTCTGGCACCAGTTTCCACCAGTGGAGCGTCCACACTGAATGGCAACCTCGCAGCAAACCGCACGCTAAAAGTGGCAACCGTGAACGGTGTCTCATGGGCTGCAAATCAGTCACTCTGGATCCGCTTTCGTGATGCGGATGAAACAGGCAACGAGCAGGGGCTGGCGGTGGATGATTTCGCATTTCTGGCCGACCCGGAGATCGGGCTTTTCTTCAATGGCAGCACAAGTTTCGTCACCACGGGCACGGGATCGGCACCGCTCGGCGCGGGCAGTTTCACCATCGAGTGTCGCTTTCTAAAGACCGGCGCGGGCGTGGCCACGAGCACCGGCGGCGATGGCGTGACGGCGATTCCGCTGGTGACGAAAGGGCGCGATGAGGGCGAGGGCGACGCAACGGATTGCAATTACTTCCTCGGCATAGATGCGAGCAACAAGCTGGTCGCCGATTTCGAGCAACTCAACGCCACCGACAACGGCACGGCCTACGCCGCCGGACAGAATTTCCCCGTGACCGGCTCGACGACGTTGCTGGACGGAGTGTGGTATCACGTCGCGGCGACCTACGACACGACCACAGCCACATGGAGCCTCTACGTGAATGGCGTGGCGGAGACGCTCAGCACGCCACTGGCGACATTCGCAGGCGTGGTTCCGCGCAGCGACAGCATCCAGCATTTCGGCATCGGCACGGCGTTGGATTCATCGGGCGCTGCCTCGGGGTTTTTCCAAGGGGCGATAGACGAGGTGCGGGTGTGGAATTACGCGCGCCCCGCTGCGGACATCCTCGCAAACATCGAGACGAAAATCTTCACCGGCGTCGCGGGTTTGCTGGGCCGCTATGGCTTCGATGCGGGCACGGGCACGACCGCCGCAGGCATCACGGAGACGGGTGCCGCGCCCAACGGCACGCTCTCCGGGAGCACGCTGCCGCAATGGGTGAACACGAAGGCGTTCGCCAACAGCCCGAACACTCCGCCCACCGTCGCGATGACCAGCCCGGCGGACGGCAGCACGTTCGATTCGCACGCACCGCCCACACTTGCTGCAACGGCGAGTGATGCGGAGGGGGCTGTCGCAAAGGTCGAATTTTACGACGGCCCGACGAAGCTCGGCGAGGACACCACCGCGCCATTCACCTACGCGTTCCCGGGTAATCTGACATCGGGAACACATTCCTTCACAGCGCGGGCGATTGACGCTGTGGGTGCGAGCGCCACTTCGGCTGCGATTGGCGTCACAATAACGAATCCCAATAATTTCGCGCCAACAGTCAGCCTCAGCTCGCCGGTCAACAACGCGGCGCACACGGCGGGCACCGCAGTTACCGTCACCGCTGCCGTGAGCGACACGGATGGATTCGTCACCAAGGTTCAATTCTACCAAGGGGCGACGCTGATCAACGAAGACACCAGCTCTCCCTTTTCCTACTCGTGGACATCGCCGGGTGTCCTCGGCCACTACACGTTCACAGCCGTGGCGACGGACAACAACGGTGCCACGAACACCTCCGCGCCGGTGACGATCACGCTCACGCCGCTGCAATACAACTACTCGCTCAATTTTGACACGATGCTGAGCGGCACCGCACCGCCGTCCAATTGGAGCGTCTTTGGCTATGACGCAGCGGAAGGAGACAAAGCAAAATGGACCAATGCAACGGGCATCCCGGCAAATGAAGTGGCTGGCGGGATTTCGAACTCCACGCTGATACCGGCGACTGTCTTTACCGCGACCAGCGCGACTCAGGGCTATAACTTCGCCCTTCCCGCCACCACCGACCGCGCACTCGGCACCTCGCCCACCACCACCAAGGGCATGACCCTGCAACTCACACTGACCAACACCGCCGGTCTGGCCTTGAACTCCGTGTTTCTGGGCTACGACATCCGCCGCTTCACAGCAGGCGCGGCGGAGAATGAACTGCCGGGCTACCAAGTCTTTTACAGTCTCGATGGCGGCACGACTTGGACAAACATCGCCGCGCTCAATCCCACAGTCAGCGGCCCGACCGGCGTCGTCGTTCCGAACACCATCGGCGTGACCACCGTGCCGCTCACCAATTTCAACCTCAGCGCGCCTTGGGCAAATGGAGCAACGCTGCTGCTTCGCTGGGTGGATGACAATGCGGAGCAGTCCTCGCCCGACCAAGTCATCGGACTCGACAATGTGACAGTCACA
>CAMBOD010000369.1 GCA_945868985.1 Prosthecobacter debontii
CTTCGACTTCTCGATGTTCCGGTAGATGCGCTCCTCGATGAAAATCCGCTCCAGCGAATCCCAATGCCACTGCTGTTCGAGTTCGCCGAGTTTGATTTCGAGTTCGCGCTTCAGCAGCGCCTTGGTCGCCTCCGCGCTGGCCTTCAGGATGTCGCGCACGCCGAGGAAATGCGGCTTGTCGTCGCCGGTCTCGGGATTGCGGACGATGACGCACGCAGCGGGATTGAGCTGCACCTGGCAGCTCGTGAAAACGTAGAGCTGCTGGATGACTTTCTCCGGCTCGGCCCCCTGGGGTAGATGGATGAGAATCTCCACCTTGTCCGCCGTGTTGTCGTCCACGTGCTTCACCTTGATTTTCCCCTTCGCATTCGCCGCAAGGATGGACTCGATCAGCGAAGTCGTCGTCACGCTGAAGGGCAACTCGGTGACCGCGAGGAGATACTTCGAGCGCACCTCGATGCTCGCGCGGACCTTCACCTTCCCGCCGCGCTCGCCGTCGTTGTATTCGGAAAAGTCCGCCGTCCCGCCAGTCGGGAAGTCGGGGAGGATGCGGAAATTTTTCCCCTGCAGATGATTGATCGCCGCACGGCAGAGGTCGTTGAAATTGTGCGGCAGGATCTTCGTCGAGAGCCCGACCGCGATGCCGTCCGCGCCTTCGAGCAGCACGATGGGAAATTTCGCGGGCAGCGTGATGGGCTCCTTGTTGCGCCCGTCGTAGCTAAGCTGCCACGACGTCGTCTTCGGGTTGAAAAGCACATCCTTCGCGAACGCCGTGAGCCGCGCCTCGATGTAACGCGGCGCCGCCGCATCGTCGCCCGTGAACAGGTTGCCGTAATTGCCCTGGCCTTCGATCAGCCAGCCGCGCTGCCCGATGGACACCAGCGCCGCGCCGATGGAGGCATCGCCGTGCGGATGCAGCTTCATCGTCGCGCCGACGACATTCGCGACCTTGTGGAAGCGCCCGTCATCCATGTCCCAGAGGGTGTGCAGCACGCGCCGCTGCACCGGCTTCAGCCCGTCATCAATATGCGGCACCGCGCGGTCGAGGATCACGTAGCTCGCGTAATCGAGGAACCAGTTCCGATAACTCTGCGCCAGCGGAGCCTGCTCATCCTGCACCTTCTCGCCCTCCTTGCGCCTCGGAGCCACGGCCTCAGCCGAAGCCGCAGCGTCACCATTTGGATCCACGGCTGTATCCGACACAGCACCATTGGTGGGAACCGTCGCGTCCGCCATCACTGAGGGCGCATCGGATGCAGTCGCAGGCATAGCAGCCGCCTCCAAAGGCAGCTCCGATTGATCGCTAGCAGTTGGTTTCTTCGATGGTTTGTCGGTGGGCTTATTCTGACGTTTTGGCATTTACGGATTTGCTAAATTGAACGGGATACGGGGCATCGGGGCTCACGCCTCAATCAGGTCTTTCTCCACTCGGAGGTTCTCGATGATGAACTCCTGCCGCTCCTGCGTGTTTTTTCCCATGAAGAAGGAGAGCAGTTCGTCGGAGCTGTAGAGGTGGTGGAGGTTGATCGGGTCGAGGCGGATGTTTTCGCCGATGAAGTCCTTGAACTCGCCGGCGGAGATTTCGCCGAGGCCCTTGAAGCGCGTGATTTCGTGGCTGGCGCCGAGCGCGGCGATGGCGGTCTGTTTTTCCTGCTCGCTGTAGCAATACCTCGTGACCTTCTTGTTGCGGACGCGGAAGAGCGGCGTTTGCAGGATGAAGAGGTGGTTGTTGCGGATGACGTCGGGGAAGAATTGCAGGAAGAACGAGAGCAGCAGCAGGCGGATGTGCATGCCGTCCACGTCGGCGTCGGTGGCGATGACGATCTTGTTGTAGCGCAGGCCGTCGAGGCCGTCCTCGATGTTCAGCGCGGCCTGGAGAAGGTGGAACTCCTCGTTTTCGTAGATGACCTTTTTGGTGAGGCCGTAGGTGTTGAGCGGTTTGCCTTTCAGCGCGAAGACGGCCTGCGTCTGCACGTCGCGCGTGGCGGTGAGTGAGCCGGCGGCGGAGTCGCCCTCGACGATGAAGAGCGTGCTCTCCTCGGCGCGCGGATTTTTGTCTCCGAGATGGAGGCGGCAGTCGCGGAGCTTCTTGTTGTGGAGCGAGGCCTTCTTCGCGCGCTCCTTGGCGATGTTGCGGATGCCGGCGAGTTCCTTCCGCTCGTGCTCGTTCTCCTCGATTTTCTTGCGGATGATTTCGGCGGTCTCGCGGTTCTTGTGCAGGTAGGTGTCGAGCGCCTGCTGCACGAATTTGCCGACGAATTCCTTGATGGTCGGCCCCTTCGGCCCGACCTCGGTGGAGCCGAGCTTGGTCTTCGTCTGCGACTCGAACACGGGCTCCTGCACGCGCACGACGATCGCGGCGTCAATGGACTGGCGCACGTCTGCGGCGTCGAACTCCTTTTTGAAATGATTGCGCAAGGTCGCGACGAACGCCTCGCGGAACGCGGCGAGGTGCGTGCCGCCCATCGTCGTGTGCTGGCCGTTCACGAACGACCAGTATTCCTCGCCGTAGTGATTGCCGTGCGTGACGGCGATCTCGATGTCCTCCCCCTCGAGGTGGATGATGGGATAAAGCGGTTCGCCGCTGAGTTCCTTCCCGAGCAAGTCCTTCAGGCCGTTCGCGGATTTGAAGGGCTTGCCATTCAGCGTGAGCGTGAGGCCGCGGTTGAGGAAGGCATAGTTCCACAGCATGTCCTCGATGAACTCCATGCGGAATTTGAAGTCCTTGCCGAAGAGCGCCTCGTCCGGCGTGAACTCGATGAGCGTGCCGTTGCGCTCGTCCGTCTTCGTCACGCGTGACTGCGACTTGAGCTTTCCCTTTTCAAAATCAACGACCTTCGTCTCGCCCTCGCGGATCGCCTGCGCGCGGTAGTTCAGCGAGAGCGCGTTCACCGCCTTCTGCCCGACGCCATTCAACCCGACGGCCTTTTGGAAAGTCTCGCTGTCATACTTGGCACCCGTGTTGATGATCGAAACGCAATCCACCAGTTTTCCGAGCGGGATGCCGCGCCCGTAGTCGCGCACCTTCACGCTGCGATCCGTGATCTCGACCTCGATCTTCTTTCCCTGCCCCATCATGAATTCGTCAATCGAGTTATCAATCGTCTCCTTGATCAGCACGTAGATCCCGTCCTCCGCGTGGTTCCCATTGCCGAGCCGCCCAATATACATGCCGGGTCGGAGGCGGATGTGCTCCAGCGAACTGAGTGTCTTGATGCTGGCTTCGGTGTAGTTGGCTGCCATGGATTAGTGCGCGGGAAGAGACGGAAACCGAGGCGCGCTGACAAGCAATTCTCACTTTCAC
>CAMBOD010000370.1 GCA_945868985.1 Prosthecobacter debontii
TCGTTTCCATTCAGCGGGTAGCACATTTCCATGCGCAACGTGTCGCGCGCACCGAGTCCGCAAGGCTGGATGCCAAACGCTGCGCCGGTCGTGAGCACGTCGTTGAAAAGTTTCACCGCCGAAGCTGACGGGCAGAAAATCTCAAACCCATCCTCGCCCGTGTAGCCGGTGCGCGCGATGTAGAGCGGCACGCCGTCGAGTTCCAGCCGGACGATGGCATTGCGTGTTGGCGCGACGCATTTCCCCGCGACAAACGCATCGAACCACGCTGCTGCGCGCGGCCCCTGCACGGCGAGGCCCGCGTGCGAGTCGCTCTGGTTTTCCAAAATCACGCCGTTGTCGAGATGCGCGCTCAACCACGCGAAATCCTCGTCAATCTTCGCGGCGTTCACGACGAGCAGCCATTCGTGATCGCAGATGCGGTAGATGATGAGGTCGTCAATCACACCGCCGCGCTCGTTGAGCATCAGCGTGTATTGCCCGCCGCCGATGGCGAGTTTTTCGACGTTGTTGGTGAGCATCCGGTTCAGCCATGCGGCGGCACCGGTGCCGCGCGCGAAAAACTGCCCCATGTGCGAAATATCGAAGACGCCCAGCGCAGTGCGGACGGCGTGATGTTCGGCGATGATGCCTGCGTATTGCACGGGCATGTCCCACCCGCCAAAGCCGATCATTTTACCACCGAGACGGACGTGTTCGGCGTGGAGAGGCGTGGTTTTTAAAGTGGCATCTGCGGACATGAGGGCGCGGAGACTAAGAGCCGAGCCGCGAGTGTCAACGCCCGCGCTTCCGCGTATTCCATTTTGCCACGATGAAGCCGCCGGCCATGCCGAAAATGAGCCCCGCTGTGTGCGCGGCGTTGGCAATCGGGCCGAGCAGGCCGGTGTAGCAAACGACCAGCCAGATCATCATCAACTGCACCGTTTGCGGGTTCAGCCTCCAGAGGCCGCTGCGGTCGAATTTCCCGCGCATCCACAAATAGCCGAAGAGCCCGTAGTTCACGCCCGACAGCCCGCCCGCGCCGGGGCCGCTCCATAAAAGCTGGGCGTAATTGCTCACGATTGCCGTGACCAGAACAAGCACCGCGAGATAGCCCGCGCCAAAGCGTTGCTGGATGAAGCCGCCGAGGTCGCGCAGCCACATCAGATTAAAAACGATGTGCATGATTCCGAAGTGCAGGAAAATCGAAGCGAACAGCCGCCAGACTTGGCCGTGGCGCACTTCGGGCAGCGAGATGTCGTAAAAATGCCGCCGCACTTTGCCAGTGAATTCTCCGCCGCTCGACAGAAGATCCCTGCTCAGATCGAGGTTGTCCTCAATGTTTGTCGGGTCACGCCATTCGGTCATCGCGAGCTTATTGCGTCGCTCGAATAATTTTTCAGCCGCCAGTGCCTTTTCCGATTTATCCGCACTGCGGCCCTGCGGCGTCCACGAGGACGGCATGAATTCCAGCTCACCCGCCCAGAGCGTCACCGCCACGCTGATGATTGCCAGCAGCATCGGCAGCCACGCGAAGCCGGAGAAGTTCCGTTCGTATTCCATCCGCTCGCGCGTGACTACTTTCGATGCACGCCGTGCGTCCTCTTTTTCCTGAAGTGCGCGTTTTGCATTCGCCTCGCGCACCGCCGCAGAAAATTCCGCATCATCCGGGTTCGCGCGGAAGCGGGCCATCGTTGCCGTGGCTTCGGTGAGGTGATCGTCATCGTGGACCCAGATGGAGAAAGCGCCGTCGTCTTCGGCTTCGATGTCAGTCTCGATGCCGCGCACGTAGAGAACTCCGCTCAGGGTCTTCGCGTCTTTTTCCGTAGGCAGGTTGCCAATGTTTCGCATGAACGGGCTGTATCAGTGCAGCGCGCGGGCGACACGGGAAAAATTGAATGCCACTTGGAGGGATTGCCCTCGCCGCCTGTTTTGTGTTGCCTGCGCGCGTGCTGGATTTTGCCTATCGTCGTCTTGTTCGTCCGTTGTTGTTCCGTTGCGATGCGGAGCGCGTGCATCATTTTGTCATGGCCTTTTTGCATGGGCTGGGGCCTGCGATGCAGAGTTTGCACCGCGCATTTCCGCAGGATGCGACGCGCGAGCGCGAGGTCTTCGGGCTGAAATTTCCGAACGCCGTCGGCCTCGCGGCGGGCTTCGACAAGAACGCGCTCGTGCTGCCTGCGTGGGAGGGGCTCGGCTTTGGTTTTGCGGAAGTGGGCACCATCACAGCCAGGGCGCAGCCGGGGAATCCATGCCCGCGACTCTTCCGCGTGCCGGAGATCGGCGGCGTGATCAATCGCATGGGCTTCAACAACGAAGGCGCGGAAGTGGTCGCCGCGCGTCTGGAAAAATTGCGCGCAACGCCGAGGTGGCCGCGCTTTCCCGTGGGAATCAATCTCGGCAAATCGAAAGTCACGCCGCTGGAGGAGGCGACCGCGGACTATCTCGCATCGTTCGCGCGACTGCGGGAACTGGGCGACTACTTCGTGCTCAACGTCTCATCGCCAAACACGCCGGGCCTGCGAAAACTCCAGGATCGCGCCGCGCTCGCGGAGCTTTTCGGCGCGGTGCAGGCCGCAAACATAGCGAAAAAGCCCGTGCTCGTGAAAATCGCGCCCGACCTTACGTGGGAGGCCGTGGACGACGTGCTCGCGCTCGTCGAGGAACACGCCATCGCCGGAGTCATCGCGACGAACACGACGATTGATCATTCCCCCGTGCCCGAGGCGCGCCGGCAAACCGGCGGGCTGAGTGGCAAACCTCTGCGCACACGCGCCACCGAGGTCATCCGCCATATCACGAGCCGGACAAAAACGCCCGTCATCGGCGTCGGCGGGATATTTTCCGTCGATGATGCCCGCGAGAAATTCGACGCCGGAGCCGCCCTCGTCCAACTCTACACCGGCTTCATCTACGAAGGCCCCGCGCTCGTCCGCGCTATCGCACGCCTGTGAGCGCATCGCATCCTGCCAGCGCTAGTCGCTAGATTCTAGTTCCCAGCATCCACTCCGCATTGCCCCTTGCCGCCTCAAGGTCCCTGCGGGCTGCCTGTGGCAGGCGATGTCGTTCCACTCCGTTCCGCAATCCGCAATCTGCAATCCGAAATCGAGTAGCTTGCTTCGCGCCTTGCCCTCCCTAGCTCCCTCCGCTTTCATAACTCGCTTTCATAGGTAAATCCACGAGTGTCCGGCAGTAACTACCACAGTAGTAATTGCTTGCAATCTTGCGGTGTCAAAGGGTTGAAGTCATGTTTTGCAAGTAGTTCATGGAGAGGCATTTTCTCAAATGGATGAACGCTCAGAAGTTGCAAAGTTCTGTGCAAGGT
>CAMBOD010000371.1 GCA_945868985.1 Prosthecobacter debontii
ATCGCGGCGGAGGGTGTTTTGTTTTCCTGAGGATGGAATTCGTGACTGGGTGATTATTTGGATTCGATGCTGGGTGCAGGCGCTGGGGCGGACTTGGCGGGTGCGGCTTTGAAGGCGGGATTCAGTTTCGGAATCACGGCGTCGGTGTCCTTGAGGAAGCCGGTGATGAGCACATTCAGCTCGCGCACGAGGTCGGGTTTTCCGTCGGCGAGGTCGCGGGTTTCGCCGAGGTCGTCGGCGAGGTTGTAGAGTTCGAGTTTGTCGGTGCCGTCGTCGTTGCCAGCGAAGAGGCGGATGAGTTTCCAATCGCCACGCCGCACGCTGGTGCCGGGATGCTGACCGCTCGCGGGTGTGTCGTGCGGGAAGTGGCAGAAGATGGTGTCGCGCACCAGTTTCCCGCCCTTGAGCAAAGGCGCGAGGCTCACGCCATCGGGCTTCGCATTCGCTGGCAAAGGCACACCCGCCATGTCGAGCAGCGTGGGCATCCAGTCGATGCTTTGGATGAGCGTGTCGTTACTCGTGCCCGGTTTTGTCACTCCTGGCCAGACGACGATGCACGGCTCGCGCACACCGCCTTCGTAGAGGCTGGCCTTGCCGTTGCGCAGAGGCAGGTTGCTCGTCGGTGGTGAGGTCATGTCGGCCTGAAAGCGGGCGCTCTTGTGGCCTCCATCGCTGTCTCTGCCGCCCCAACTCACACCGCCGTTGTCGGAGAAGAAGACGATGATGGTTTTGTCGAGCAGGCCGGTTTCCTCCAGCGCGGCCATCACGCGCCCGATGCCATCATCGAGGCTCTCGACCATCGCGGCATACACGGGATTCCGCTGCGGGTTCTTCTGGTCGGCAAGCTGGCGATACTTCGCCACGAGTTCGTCCTTGGCGTCATACGGCGAGTGAACGCTGAACTGCCAGTAGTTCACGAGGAACGGGCGGTCGCTATTCTCGCGGATGAATTTCACCACCTGCCCCGATAGCGTGTCTTCGATGTGCTCGCCGGGTTTGCCCTCGACCTTCAGCGCGGCGGGATACTTCCACGGCGCGACGTAGCTGCCCGCCGGCCCCGGCCCCGGATAGTGCGGCCAGTCCACATCGAACCCATGCTGCAACGCCGAATACGGCTCCGCACCGAGATGCCATTTGCCAAAGTGCCCGGTGCGATAACCCGCCTCACGCAGCACCTTCGGCAGCGTGACGTAATCCGTCTTCAATCGCGTGACACTCTCCGCCACCAGCACTCGCATCTTCGGATTCCCCTTCGCGAGGCCCTTTTCCAAAATCACCTGTGGCAGATGACAAGCCGGAGCCGTAATGCCCGTCCGCGCCGGCCACAAGCCCGTGAGCACGCTGCTGCGCGTCGGGGAACAGAGCGGATTCGCCGCATACGCCTGTGTGAACTTCACTCCCCGCGCAGCGAGTTTGTCGAGATTCGGCGTCCGGTGAAACGTGCTGCCAAAACACCCGATGTCCCGCCAGCCGAGGTCATCGGCCATGATGAAGATGAGGTTCGGCCGCTCCGCAGCAAACGCCGAAGCGAACAGGCAGAGGGTGAAAAGGAGGGTTGGGAACAGTTTCATCGGCGTTGGTGTTGCGTGCGTTAGCGTGCGGCGGCGAGCGTAGCAACGCTGGGTTTTTTGGAGGAGGACGCTGCACGACTTCTGTGGAATTCTCTGCAACTGTTCGACGGTGAGTTTTCCTGCTCTTGGGATTTCGCGCTCGATGATGTATTTTGGTGTGAGCACTCAAAGGAGTTGGTTTTCTTTGCTCCGGCAATGACAAAGGCTCCCACGCGCACTCAAAATCCATGGCTCTCAAAGCAATCATCTACAAAGCAGTCCTCCAGATCTCGGACATTGATCGCGGCATCTACGGCGACCACGCGCTCACCATCGCGCGCCACCCTTCCGAGACGGACGAACGCATGATCATCCGTCTGCTCGCCTTCGCGCTGAACGTGCCGCCGAACAACGACCACGGCGCTCTGGATTTCGCCAAAGATATGTGGGACGTGGACGAGCCGGCGCTCTGCCAAAAGGATCTCACTGGCCAAATCGAACACTGGATCGAAGTCGGCCAGCCCGACGAAAAACGCCTGCTCCGTGTCTCTTCACGCGTGGGCCGCGTCAGCGTTTACAGTTTCGCCTCCAGCACGAACGTTTGGTGGAAAGCCATCGAGTCAAAACTCACCCGCATCCAGAATCTCAGCGTCTGGCAGATTCCCGCCGAGCAAAGCCGCGCACTTTCCGCGCTAGCCCAGCGCAACATGGAATTGCAAGTCACCATGCAGGACGGAGCTATCTGGGTCGGCGACGGCGAGCGCTCCATCGAAGTCGCTCCCGTGCGTCTTTGTGGTGACGAGCAAAAGTAGAGATGACTTCGCGCTGCGAATGATTTCCCCATCACCGTAAATCCTGCCATCGTCGCCGCCATGCAATCCATCCTGCTCCGACTTCTGGCTGTCCTCGCCATCGCATTCGTCCCGCTCCGCGCCGCCGATGAAGCGCGCACCGCAACCTTGCAGTCAGTAGACGACGCACGCGTAGCCGCCACCCTCGCAGGAGACCGCGCGAAGCTCACCACCATTTTTTGCGATGAACTCCGTTACGCGCACTCCAGCGGCAACGTGGACACGAAAGCGTCCTTCATGGATGCGCTCGCGGCAGGTCGTTTGAAGTATGTCGCATGGAATTATGTGGAGCGAAAATTTTCCTTCCCCGCACCGGGCATCGCGCTGATGAGCGGGCGCACACGCATCAAAGTCGCGAGAGCCGAGGGCGAGTTGGAAATGATGCTCAGTTTCCTCGCTGTCTGGCGTGAGGAGAATGGTCAGTGGCGCTTTCTGGCGTGGCAGTCGGCGAAACTACCGGATGGTGCAGCAGCGGCGGCGAAATAGAGCCCCGCTCATCGCGTCGAGCCGGGTGCGCAAGAAGATGCCAACACGTCTATATCGAACCCCGCAATGATCTGGGCGCATGCCTACGCCCTGCGCCTGCGCAGGCCGAGCAGCAGGCCGAGGCCGCCGAGCAGCGAGACGGCCGCTCCGGGTTCGGGGACTATCGTTAATGTGACTGCGTGTAGGCCGAGGCCATTGATATCATTGTCGTTGTAGGAAATCAGATAGGCGACTCCCTCGCTGGTGAAGATGCTGTCGTCTTGCAGACCTAGGAATGTGCCTCCATTCCATGTGCCGCTGTAGGTGATGATGTCGTTGGGGAAGTTAAGGAACCCGTCGGGTGCCGAGCCAATATCGTTCACGTTGAACACTGCGCCAGTGACGATGGTCAAGTTGCCGTTGACTGTGATCGCATC
>CAMBOD010000372.1 GCA_945868985.1 Prosthecobacter debontii
ATCCGGCGGCAACAAATCCGGCCTTCGCTGGCGCGTGCGTTTGAGGGCCTGCTCGCGGCGCCAGCGTTCGATGTTGGCGTGGTTGCCGCTGAGCAGGATGTCGGGGATTTTCCAGCCGCGATACTCGGGTGGGCGCGTGTAGTGGGGGAATTCGAGGAGGCCGGTGGCGAAGCTGTCGTCCGTCGCGCTGGCGTCGTCGCCGAGCACGCCGGGAATGAGGCGCACGATGGCGTCCACGAAGACGACGGCGGCGATGACGCCATTCGTGAGCACGTAGTCGCCGACGGAGATTTCGTCGTCCACGAGATGGTCGAGGACGCGCTGATCCACGCCTTCGTAGTGGCCGCAGAGGATGATGAGGTGGCCGCCCTTTGCGCCAAAGGCGGAGTATTCCTGCGCGATGCGCTGATCGAAGCGTCGCCCGCACGGGCCCATGAAGACGACGCGCGTCTCGGGCGTGCGCAGGGATTCCACGGCTTCGAAGATGGGCTCGCATTTCATCACCATGCCCTGTCCGCCGCCGTAGGGGGCGTCGTCGGCGGTGCGGTAGCGGTCGTGCGTCCAGTCGCGGAGGTCGTGGGATTTGAAAGTGACGATCCCTTTTTCCTGAGCGCGCTTCATCATGCTCTCGCCGAGCGTGGCGGTGGCGATGGAGGGGAAGAGGCTGAGGATGTCTATCTGCATGGAATCGCTGCCTGCGAAAACTTAGCGCTGCTCGTTCGGCGGGCGGAGGAATTCGAGCTTCTCACCGTCCTTCTTTTTCTCCCACACTTCACGCTCGACCATCACATCGTAGGTGCGGTTTTCGTCCTTCACGAAGACCTTGAGCGTGTAGCCGGTGTCGGCGGTTTTTGATTTCACGCCCTTGGTGCTGACATCGAAAAGTGTCTCGCGCTCTCCGGTGGCGGAGCGTCCTGTGACGACGCCGCTGATGAGATTGCCGGAGCCGCTGCCCATTTGGACAATCCCGAACGCAATGAAGCCGATGACAGCCGCCGCGATGAGGACGGCGGTGATGATGTCGCGCCTGCTCATTCCCGAAACTACGACGAGAGGTTTTTTCGGCCCCGGCGATGGTGTTGGCGCTGGCGTGCTCATTTTTCAGAAATCGGGACGGGGCTCGCGCCGACTTCGGCCATGATGGTGCGCTCCCAGATGTAGCGTTTCAGGATGACTTTTGCCGTCGCAGTGAGCGGCACGGCGAGGATGGCGCCAAGCAATCCACCCAGCACAGTCGTCCACAGAAAGACGGAGAAGATGACCGTCACGGGATGCAGACCCACGCGCTCGCCGACGATTTTTGGCGTGATGAAAAGACCGTCCACTTGCTGCACGATGGTGAAAGTGCCGGTGACGACGAGCGGAAAAACCCACCACGCGGCGCTCAATGGAACGAGCCAGCTTCCGCCCTGCACGGAGGCGATGATGACGGCGGGAATCCAGCAAAGGACGATGCCGATGTAGGGAATAATGCCGAGAAAGCAGAGACCGAAGCCGATGAGGAATCCGAAATCCAACCCCACCGCCGCGAGAAGCAAACCGGTAACGGTGCCGTTGATGATGCTGACGATGAGTTGCCCGCGAAAGAAGGCGATGAGGTAGCCGTTGATCTCGGTGAGCGCGGCGACGACCTCGTCCTTGAACTCACTCGCACGGAGCGGGAGATATTTGCTCCAGCTCTTCGAGATGTGCGGTGATTCAGTGAGAAAATAAAACAGGTAGAGCGGAACGATGATCAGCGAGAGCAGAAAGCCGAAGAAGCCGAGAAAGCCGCCGAGGCTGGAGCTGAGAAAATTCCAGATCTTGCTCGCAGCGTTCGGCAGCGCGTCGTTGATCCAGTCACCGCTGCCGATTTTTTGGAGCAACTCTTCGGGTGTCTCCTGCGCTTTTGCAACCGGTGTTGGTATGAGTGCGGGTGCCGATGGAGCGGGTGTGTTTGCGGTTGCTGCATCGGCTGGCGCTGTTGGTGTGGCTGGAGGAGTGGCAGGAACAGACGCGACTAAAGTTTCGGTTGCAGGCTTGGCGACAGGTGCGGCTTCCTTCGAAGGATCGGCTGTTTGAACTTCAGTTGTCGGGGGCGGCGGTTCTGCTTTGTGTTTGGGTTTTGGGACGACGAGGAATTCATCCGGCACGATGCGCAGACCGTATTTGTCGCGGAGGTCCTTTCCGAATTTTGCCACGCCCACGCGCACCTTGTAGGTCATGTCCGGCACTTTGTGTGCAAGCCTCGCGGTCTGCGTGGAGATCACCGGGATGATCCAAAACATGATGCCTACCAGCGCGAGCGTGGTGACTGCGAAAACGCCGATGACCGCGCGCTGCCGCGTGGTGCCCACTTTCACCAGCCACGAGACGACGGGCTCGAGCAAATAGGCGAGCACGCCTGCAATCGCGAACGGCACCAAGATGGGCTGGAGGAAGGACATTACCTTTGAAAACGCAAAGATGAAACCCAGCGAGACAACGGTAATCGTGGCGATGGAGAGAGCCGTGATGGCCCGCCACATCGTCTTCCGTTGCCACTGCGTCGGTAGTTCCGGCGAATTCATTCCGCAGGGAACGTCCTCATTTCCGGCCTTCCCCGCAACACTGAAATATGCGGGTTCTGCTCACCGCTTAAATATGGATCGCGTGGCCGTAGGCGACTCCGGTGGCTTCGTGCACGGCTTCGCTGAGCGTGGGGTGCGCGTGGATGGTCGCTTCAATTTCGTCCTTGGTGATCTCGGCGGTGATGGCGAGGCCGAGTTCGGCGATCATTTCAGTTGCCTCGGGGCCGACGATGTGCGCGCCGAGGAGTTCGCCGTGCGGTTCGCCGTAGATGAGCTTCACGAAGCCCTCGATTTCGCCGATGGCGCGGGCTTTGCCGCTCGCCATGAACGGGAACTTGCCGACTTTGAATTTCTTCCCGGCTTCCTTCGCGGCGCGCTCGGTGAGCCCGACGCTCGCGACTTGCGGATGGCAATACGTGCAGCCCGGAAACACCGTCACCTTCTTCGGTTTCGCGCCCGCGACGAACATCCCCTCGACTGCCTGCACGGCCTCGTAGCTCGCGACGTGTGCGAGCCACGGCGGCCCGATGATGTCGCCCGCTGCGAACACTCCCGGCACGCTCGTCTCGTAGCGGTCGTTCGTCTTGATGTAACCGCGCTCCGTCTTCACCAGCGAAATTTTCCCGCCGGGCATGAGCGGCTGCACGCCGATGGCCACGAGGCACACCTCGGCTTCGAGCACCTGCTCCTTGCCGTCCGCGCCTGCGACGGTGACGCGCACGCCGTTCGCGGTCGTCTCGGTCTTCGTCG
>CAMBOD010000373.1 GCA_945868985.1 Prosthecobacter debontii
AATGCGCCCCTCGAACTCCGGCATCCGCGTATATTTATAGACCTCCTGTATGAAGCCCTTGCCCGGTTCATCCTTCGGATGGGCCTTGCCAGCGAAGACAAATTGCACGGGACGCTCGACGTTGTTCAAGAGCCGTGCGAGCCGTTCGCGGTCTGCGAAAAGGAGCGTCGCGCGCTTGTAGGTCGCAAACCGCCTCGCGAAGCCAATCGTGAGCACCTCGGGATTGAGCATGTGTGAGAGGGCGCGAATTTTTTCCGGGCTTTCACCGAGGCGCTGACGCTGTGTGCGCACGCGGTCGCGGATAAACGAAATGGTGCGGTTCTTTTGCCGCTGATGGGTATCCCAAATCACTTCATCCGGGATGTCCTGCACTTTGCGCCAGAAGTCGCGGTCCGTCAGCTTCTCCTCCCAGCCGGGGAGATATTTGTCGTAGAGCGTGATGAAATCCGGCGCGGCCCACGTTTTGGTGTGAATGCCATTCGTCACGCTCGTGATGGGCACTTCCGCCATGGGCACTCCGGCCCAGACATCCTGCCAGAGTCGTTGCGAAACACGTCCGTGTAGCGCGCTTACACCATTTGCGTGGCGGCTCGTGCGCAGGGCGAAAATCGTCATCGAAAATGGCTCATGCGGATCTTTCCGCGTCTGGCCGAAACTCGCGAAAGTCTCGAAATCAATACCCACCTGCTCCGGGTAGTCACCGAAGTATTTTTGCATCAATTGGAGAGGGAAGGCGTCATTTCCTGCAGGCACCGGCGTGTGCGTGGTGAAGACGTTGCCAGCCGCCGTTGCTTGCAGCGCGGAGTAAAAATCCAGCTTTCCGTCCTGCACACGGCGGCGGACTAATTCGAGCGAGATAAAGGCGGCGTGTCCTTCGTTGAGGTGATGCACGGCGGGCTTGATGCCCATTGCGTTCAGTGCGTGGACGCCGCCGATGCCTAGCACGATTTCCTGACGGATGCGCAGTTCGCTGTCGCCGCCGTAGAGTTGGGCGGTGATTTCACGATCCTCGGCGATGTTCTCCGGCACATCGGTATCGAGCAGATAAAGTGTGATGCGCCCGATTGCGAGCTGCCACACTTTCACCGATACCGTGCGACCAAGCAAATGCACGCCGACGTGGAGCGGCTTGCCGTCCTTGTCCTTCACCTCGCGCACGGGCAGGTGTGTGAAATTTTGGTTGAGCTGCAAACTTTCCTGCCAGCCGTCCTTGTTAATCTGCTGTTTGAAATAGCCGTGCCGGTAGAGCAGCGAGATCGCCACGAAGGGCAGCGCCAGATCACTCGCGGATTTGCAATGGTCGCCGCTCAGGATGCCTAGGCCGCCGGAGTAATTCGGGAACGACTCGTGAAAGCCGAACTCAGCCGAGAAATAAGCCACCGGCCCGGTGAGGCCCGGCGCTGGCTGGCTATGCCACCATGTTTCGCCGCTCGCCATATAGGCGTGGAATTTTTGCATCACTCCACCCATCTCGCGAAGGAAGTCGTCGTTCTTCGCGAGTTCCTCCAGTCGCCCTTGTTTGCAAAGTTGCAGCGAGCGCACGGGGTTGTGATTTGTTCGGTGCCACATCTCCGGATCGAGATGACGAAATAACGCACGAGCACTTGGTTCCCATGTCCACCACAGGTTCCTCGCCAGTTCTTTGAGTGGTTCCAGCGCGGCTGGAAGTTTTGGGGAAACGTTGAATGAATGAATTGGCTGCATGGTTCTCCTTCTTGTCCTTTTTGTTTCGTTACCGCTCTGGGAATTGAGAACTTCGCGGACGCTAGCGGCAACATCCGCCGCGGCAAGAAAAGTTTCCTGCGAAGATGAGATTTAGTGGAAGGGAGATTATGGCAGCCGGCGAACTTGACCTGCTTCTTCAGCCATTTGAGTCCTCGGATTCAAATGGCTGCATCAATCACTACACCCCTGCGCGGTCGAGGAGATCGGCGAGGACTTTGGTGGCTTCGAAATGCTCGGCGGCGATTTCGTAGGCGGCGCGGCAGTGGGCGGCGTAGTCGGCGCGGATGGCGCGGGTGTGCTCGACGATTTCTTCCATCGTGGTGAATGCGAGCAGTCCTTTGTCGCCGCCGTAGAGGCGCGTGAAACCGGTCTGCTGCGTGATGGCGGGGCGTCCGCACGCGAGGTAGCAGGCGGTGCGGTCGCTGAACCAGCCGGTGTTCAGGCGCACGTATTGATCCTTGGCCACGGTGAATTCGCCGCGCGAATTTTGCAGATAGGAGCGATACAGATCCCACTGAATGCTCGGCTGGTCTGGCTCGACGAGACGCCAGCCGTTTTGCTCGAAGCGTGAGCGTGTGGCGGGATCGCCGATGTTGGTCGCCATTTCAAATGTTTCGCCGCAGCGCGCGGGCGCTTCGACGAATTTCAGAAACTCCAGCGATTTGCTCCAATGATATTTCTCGCCGCGCCACTCGATGTCTTTTCGTCCGCTGGTGTTCCAGTTTGCGACGGTGGTGAAAACGGCGTCGCTTGCTGCGGGCGCGTCCATTTTCCAAAAATCGGTGACGACCGGCTGGCGTGTGGGCAGCCAGCGTGCGCCATGCACTGGGACGGGGAAAAGCTCGGTGCCGACGTTTTCGCCAAATGTGAAAAGTGCGCGGTGACGCCCGAGATACTCGCGCGTTTTTTCGTCGCCCTTGTCCACTTTGATTTGCTCCACGCCGGGATCACTTTCGACGTAGAGGATGTTTTGCGAGACGAGCAGGTCGGCGTTGAATTCCTGCGCGCCGCAGACGTTGAGGATCGCGTCGGCGGTGCGGTAAAGTTCGCGCACTTTTGCGAGCGAGAGTCCGGCGGTGGGTTCGTCGGGGAGAAAACGGGCGCAATAGCTCCAGCGGCCCTCGAAGCCAAATTGTGCGGCGAGTTTTCCGAGCACCTCGGCGGCGTAGGTGTAGTTCTCGTTTTCCTCGTAGGTGACGGGGTTGTAGGGATAGCGCGCTGAGTCCTCGATGTAATACACGTCGTGCCCCAGTCGTTGGAGGCCGACGATGTAATGAATGTGCTGCCAGATGACTCCCGCGATCGGGCAGCCACCCATGAATCCCATGACGACGATGCGTTTTTTGCTCATACTGAATCACCCTTTCGACGCATGAGGAAAGATGAGAACATAGACGCAAAGCAACCTGCGATGAGAGCTACGGCCAAATTAAGGCACCAATATAAGGGGCTGTAAGTCCACGCACCTGATTCGCACTCGCACCAATCAACTTTCCATGGAAACGGATACCCAAAAGCCTTGGTCGTGCAGAACTCAAACATTGGGTTTCTGGCAAAGGACGTCGTCACCGA
>CAMBOD010000374.1 GCA_945868985.1 Prosthecobacter debontii
GTGGCGGTAAGCTATGAGTTCTGCGTGCCTGTGGATGCAGCGGTGTATGCGGAGGTGAAACGGATCGATCCCAGCGTGCAAATCACGCCCGGCGGACGCGGTCGCGTCGGGTGTCAGGCAGTGGGGCAGGCGCTATGTGTTGGGAACACCCATCAGGCCGATTGGCGTGGTATTTTGGTGAAACTGGCCGCAAGGGGATACGTGAAAGAAATCCGCGAGTGCTTTTTTGAGTGAAAAGAAACACGGAAAAGTGGCGTAAGCCGAACGTGCAAATGTTAGCCGTGATTTTGTGGTCAACCCTCGACCTGCACGCCGGATTCGAGGTGTTTGATTTTGTCGCGGAGTTGGGCAGCTTCTTCGTATTGCTCGGCGGTGACGGCTTTCCTCAGGTCGCGCTGGAGTTTCTTTAGCTCGTCTTCGCGTTGTTTAATTTTCAACAGTCGGGGCGGGACTTTGCCTTTGTGCTCGGTGCCTTTGTGCATGTTTTTCAACATGGCTTCGAGGCCATCGCCGAAAACGTCGTAGCAATTGGAGCAGCCAAAGCGTCCCGTTTTTTTGAAGTCGGCCTGGCTGAATCCACAGACAGGGCAGCGCTTTCCGCCGCTGCTCTTTTCCATTTCCTCGGACGCACCGAGGCCGAGCAGGAGGTCGGCGAGCGCGAAGCCGGTGGGATCGGTGACGCCTTTTTCGTTGGAGCACGCTTCGCAGAGATTCACCTTCTGCATCTTGCCATCCACGATTTGCGTGAGGAAGACGGTCGCGGTTTTCTTTTTGCAGACGTCGCAGTTCATTGCGCGGTCAAGATGCAGGATGAAAGACGGGGACGCAAGCGGTGCGATGCCTCAGACATAGACGGGCGTGCCCGTGCTCTGTGCGATTTCGCGGAAGCGTTTGATGATGCGATTGGTGATCGCGCCGGGTTTGCCGTCGCCGATGATGCGCTGATCGAGTTTCACGGCGGCGATGACTTCCGCGGCGGTGCCGGTGAGGAAGCATTCGTCGGCGACAAAGATGTCGTGGCGCGTCATTTCACGCTCGCGGATGGGGATGCGCAGTTCGTTGCAAATCTCGAACACGACGCCGCGCGTGATGCCGTCGAGCGCGCCTGCACTGAGCGGCGGTGTAGTCACGGTGCCGTCGCGGATGATGAAGATGTTGTCGCCAGTGCATTCGGCGACGAGGCCCTGATCATTCAGCATGAGTCCCTCTTCCGCGCCGGCCTGAATGGCTTCCACTTTGGCCATGACGTTGTTGAGGTAGTTCAGCGATTTCACCGCAGGCGGCAGGATGTCGTGGCGCGGACGGCGGGTGGCGACGGTGGCCATGGTGAGTCCGTTTTCGTAGGCGCTCTCGGGATACAGCGAGATGGTTGCCGCAATGATGAAGACGGTTGCCTTTGGGCATTTGTAAGGCGAGAGGCCCATGGGCCCGGTGCCGCGAGTGACAACGGTGCGGATGTAGCCGTCACGAAGTGCGTTGGCGCGCACGGTCTCGACGGTCGCCTTTATGAGTTCCTCCGGCGTCATAGGGATGTTGAGCAGGATGCTTTTCGCGCTGTCGTAAATGCGGCGTGTGTGCTCTTCTAGGCGGAAGACGCGACCATTGTAAAAGCGGATGCCTTCAAAGACTCCGTCGCCGTAAAGCAGGCCGTGATCGAAGACGGAAACCTTGGCCTGACTTTCAGGAAGAAGCTGGCCGTCGAGATAGATGAGCAATTCTTTGGACATGAGAAAAGGCGCGCAAGCTGGCAGCGAGAGGCCACGGATGCAAGCCGTGTGAGGAGGAAAACGATGTTAATATGCGAAAAGCCGATGCTACAGCACTCCAACGGCGACCTGGCCGAAAAAGCCCCGCACGCGTCGCCAGAGCGGGAGTTTCAGGGTGGCTTCCGTGAGGAGTATGCTGCGGGCTTTGTCGCGCTCGAACATTCGCGTTTGCTCCCGGGCGAATGTGGTGTTGAGCACGTGGAGATTGTTTTCGTCGTTATGGTAGAAGGAGCGGGCATCGAGGTTGCCAGACCCTGCGATCACAAGATGGTCGTCCACGACGACGAGTTTACTGTGCAGCATGGTGGGCTCGAATTCATAAATGGAGATACCCGCTTTCATCATGCGCTGAAGCGTTCCCAGTATGATTTCCTTGGCTAACGGCATGTCGGTGATCGCGCCGGGCAGAATGATTTCCACTTTCACCCCGCGCAGTGCTGCTTCGATGAGCGCGGTTGTATGCTCGGTGCATGGAAGAAAATAGGATTGCTCGATCCGGATGGATTTTCTTGCTGCGCGGAAAGCGAGCAAATTGGTCGCGCCAATGGTGTCGCATTGCTTCATAGGCGAGCCTGCGATCATCTGCGCGATGAGCGGGCCGGCGGGCGGAAGCGCCGGAAAGTAGTCCGGGCCGGAGAGCGTGACGCCGCGGAGTTCTTTCCAGGTGTCCAAGAAATTATCCTGCAACTGAGCGACAACCGGCCCGTGGAGTTCATACTGCGTGTCGCGCCAATGCTCGGGATCCTTCGCGCAGCCTGTCCAGTTGTAAGCCCAGCCTGCGCCACCGCAAAAGCCGACGCGACCATCCACGACGAGCACACGGCGGTGCGTGCGGTGGTTGTATTTGTGGGGCAGGAGCAAACTAAGCGGGCTGTAGAACTCGATTTGCACACCGGATTGTTTCAACAGCGCGGTGTGATCTTTGTGCCAATGGTTGCAGCCGAACGCATCGAGAATGACGTGGACTTTCACGCCAGCCTTTGCCCGTTCCGCTAGGATTTTGCAAAAGTCATCGAGTGGCTGACAATGGCGTGCCGTGTAGCACTCGAACGTGATGCTGCGCTTTGCCGAAGCCGCCGCTCGCAGCATGGGCGGGAAAAACCCGTCTCCGTTTTCCAGCGTGCGCACCGTGTTGCCCTTCGTCCAGACCGCTTTGCCTGCTGCCGCCATGTCGTCGGCAAACTCCCGTGTCTGCACCGCTGCCGGTGAAGCAGGCACATGGCGAAATGTCCCGCCCGCGCAACCGGCGAGCGTAATCATCATGAGGAATAAGAGACTTCGCATTGCCGCCATATCTCAAGCCGCGTTCACCTTTGCAAAACGCTGTCCCGGCAGTGCGCGGATGATGCGTTTCATTTCGAGCATGGTGAGTGTGCTGCTGACTTTGTAGGGCGGGAGTCGCGTGGCAGCGGAGAGTTCGTCGAGGGTGAGTTCGCCTGCTTCGAGCGCGGTGGCGATGAGCGTCTCGTCCTGCGTGAGTTTGGCGGGCGCTGCGCTGGGTGCGTCGTTTTTCGGCGGGGC
>CAMBOD010000375.1 GCA_945868985.1 Prosthecobacter debontii
CCGAGATGGTCGTCCGTCACCGCTTCGCCACCCGGCAGGAAGCCTGGCTGGCCATCTTCGACTACGTCCAAACCTTCTACAACCGCGTGCGGCTCCACAGCGCTCTCGGCTTCAAATCCCCTGTGGAATCCGAAACCAAACTCAACTAAAAACACACCATCCCAGCTACCCTCTGGGGTGTCCACCAAACCGAGACAGGCTCATAACCCACAACCATCAACAATCTCTCCTCTCCTCTATGACCCACTCTTTTTGCTGAATCTTGACGGGCACAACCGGTGGAGCGGCGCTTCTGTGACGGGTGGGTTCATTTCCTCCTTTCCCCTTGCGCGGCGGCGGGGCACGCTGCGCGAGATTTTCCGATGGCTACGAAATCTACTCAAAAGACTGCGCTTTCTCCGCTGCTGGATGCGGAGGCGATTCAGAAGGCTGAGTATCTCGGTTTGCAGGCGCGCACCATCGTGGAGGGCTATATGGCGGGCGCTCACAAGTCGCCGTTTCGCGGGTTTGCGATCGAGTTTGCGCAGCATCGCGAGTATGTGCCGGGCGATGATACGCGGCATCTGGACTGGAAGGTTCTCGGGCGGAGTGACCGCTATTACATCAAGCAATATGAGCAGGAGACGAATTTCGTCGCGCATCTGCTGCTGGATGGAAGTGAGAGCATGAAGTTTGGGTCGGGGAAGGTGACGAAGCTGGAATACGGGAAGGTGATGGCGGCGTGTCTGGCGTATCTCATCCTGCTCCAGCGCGACGCGGCGTCGGTTTCGGTCTTTGATCAAAAGGTGCGCGAGTATCATCAGCGCACGGACAGTCTGGCGAAGATTCATCAAATCTGTGCGACGCTGGCGGCGTTCAAGCCGGAGGAGCCGACGAACATTTCCGATGTGCTCGAAGACCTCGCGCGCAAGGCGCGGCGGCGCGGGATTGTGGTGCTGATCAGCGATTTGATGGACGATGAGGAAAAGATGCTGCGCGGCATCCAGCATCTGCGTTTCGCCGGGCATGAGGTGATCGTTTTCCACGTGCTCGATCCGCAGGAGCTGACGTTTCCTTTCAATGGAACGGTGGAGTTCATCGGTCTCGAAAATCAGGGCCGGGTGCTCACGCGTCCGGCGGAAATCCGGAAGAGTTACCTGGAGGAATTCGGGGCGTTTCTCGACCGCATCCGCCTCGTGTGCGAGCGCAACGGATGCCCGTATATCCGCGTGAACACCGAGCAGCCGTGGGCCGATGTGCTCACCGCGTGGCTGGGGACGAGGCAGCATCGCTACGGATGAAAAACTTTCGCGCCCCATGTCGTTCTTAAATCCGTGGCTCCTCGCCGGCATCGCCGGGATTGCATCGCCGATCATCATCCATCTGCTCGCGAAAAAGCAGATCAAGCGCGTGGTGTGGGCGGCGATGAAATTTCTGCGCATCACGGTGGAGCGCAATCAGCGGAAGCTGAACATCGAAGATATCATCCTGCTGATTTTGCGCTGTCTCGTGGTCGCGCTGCTCGCGCTGGCGCTCGCGCGGCCTGCGCTGCGGGAAAGTAATTTCACCATCTTCGGCGGGGATGAAACGGCCATCGTGCTGCTGGATAATTCCGGCTCGATGGCGACGAGCGACGGAGCGCAGACGCGTTTTGAAAAGGCGCAGAAGGCGGCGGAGCAGGTGCTCGATTCGCTGCCGGGCGGTTCGTCGGTGGCGGTGTGGCTGGTTTCGGATCAGGTGAAGGATTCGATCCCGGAGCCGACGCACGATCTCGCACTCGCGCGGAAGATAATCCGCGATGCGAAGCGGAGTGATCAGGCGACGGAGTGGCAGCCTGCGCTGCGCAGGGCGATTGATGTGCTCAAGCGGCAGGCGAGCGTTCACAAACACATCTACGCGGTGACGGACGGGCAGGCGGCGGGATGGAAGGGTGCGGCGGAGACGCGCAATTTGCTGGAATCGGTGAAGAAGGAAGTGCGCGTGCGGATGGTGCTCGTGAACGAAGGCGAGGAGCACAACATGGCGGTGACGATTATTCGTCTGGCGAGCGCGCTTGCGCCGGTGAACCAGCCGCTGCGCTTCGAGGTGAGTGTGTCCAATTTCGGCCCGGAGGAAGCACGCAACGTCGCGGTGAGTCTCGCTGTGGACGACGAGCCCGCCGCAGACGAACAGACGTTCGATGTGGTGCCCAATGGCGGTGAGCCGAAGGCGCTTTCGATGTTTGCGACTTTCCGCGAGCCGGGTTTTCACACGGTGACGGCGCGTCTGCACGATGACCGCTGCACGTTCGACGATCACCGGACGTTTGCGCTGCGGGTAATTGACGAGGTGAACGTGCTGCTCGTGGATGGCGACCCCGGTGTGGAGCCGCGCGACAGCGAGGTGTTCTATTTGCGCAATGCGCTGACGCCGGTGCCGCTCGAAATGCGCGACCGCTATTACATCAAAACGCGGACGGTGAGCGGCGCGGAACTGGATTCCGTTTCGCTGAAGGACTACGAGGCGGTGGTGCTGGCGAACGTGGTGGATTTGTCGGGCCCGGCGCTCACGTCGCTGGAGAATTTTGTGCGCCTCGGCGGCGGGCTGATCGTTTTTCCCGGCTCGCGTCTGAGCGCGACATTTTACAACGACAGGATGCACTCGGACCGCGCGATGCTGCCCGCTGCGTTCGGGGCGATTCGCGGCGAGGCGGTGGATGAGACGAAAGCGGAGAGGCCGCAGACTTTTTTCCGGCTGCAAACGAAGGACTACGCGCATCGCATCGTAGAGCCGTGGAAGGATCCGAAGAGCGGTACGCTGGGAACGGCGCAGTTTTATCGGGTCTATACACTCGTGCCGCCGAAAAAGAGCGACGTGCCCGGCGAGGTGGGGCCGCCTGCGGTGGTGCTCAGTTACGCGGATGGCGAGCCGGCGGTGATGGAGCGTGCGTTTGGTTTTGGACGCGTGGTGCAATTCAGCAGCACGGCGGATGCGGGATGGAGCGACCTGCCGGTGCGACCGGTTTTTCTCCCGCTCATGCATCGCACGCTCGGGCATCTGCTCGCGAGGCAGGAGGAGCGATTGAATGTGCGCACGGGGTCGCCTTTCACCTACGCGGTGGCAGCGGATATGGCGGGGAAGGACGTGGCTATCGTCGAGCCGGGAGGGAAAAAGGAGGGCGCGCGCGGGAAGGCGATTGAATTGAAGAGCAACATCCCGCTCATCGAATACGCGGATACTTTCACCGGCGGCGCCTACGAGGCGCGCTTCGGCGACGAGGGGAAATTGCGTTTCGCCGCCTATGCTGACCCGGCGGAAAGTGACCTGC
>CAMBOD010000376.1 GCA_945868985.1 Prosthecobacter debontii
CGCCACCATCGCCAGCCTTGGTAACGAAATCCCGGAAGTCGCCTACGGTGTGCTCTGCAAATTCTCCTACACGCTGCGCTATCGCGAACAACTCGGCGGCCTGATAAAAGGACACCGTCTCGATGCCGAGGAGCAGGGTAACGCACCCACGGGCGAACAACGTGCAAGACACTACACTGTGGCAACCATCCACCCAATGTATAAAAAGCCGTTCAAAGTTGCCGATTTCAACCGCGCACTGCTGGAGAAATTTTTGGGTCTCGCGACTGAGAATCACATCCCCGTTTATTGGTTCACCATGCCCGTCATCCCTGCTGTTGAGGAGGGCCGCGCTCCACATCATTTCAACGATGACTACACAGCCTTCCTCGCCGACCTTAAGCAGCGCCATAGCGTCCAAATCCTTCAGAGTGACTTCCAAGTCTGGGACGAAACCAACTTCCACGACATGACACACTTGAACTCCACTGGTGCCATTCGTCTCAGCAAGCTGCTCGGTGAAAAGCTGGCGAAGCCTCCATCTCCCCCACAAAATTCTACGCTTTAAAACCAGAAACTCGACCTGCCGTGTAGGACCTCTTTGTAGGGACCACTGTTCTTACGGCGAGGTCGGGCATGAATATTTATCCCCATTGGCAAGATAGGCCAAGACGTAAATGGCTATCGGGCGAGGAAGAATTTTCGCGTCGTATGTTACTCCGTCAGGACTTCCGTGCCACACTGAGAACTGGACAGGTCGCCGTTTCTCCGCGCAATTAGGGACATGCAAAAATGGATCGCCGATTACCTCGCAGCTCAAAAGCGCGCCGTGGATAGCATCAAACCCGCCGACGTCGCTGCACTTGTGGACACACTCCGCGATGCACACACACGCGATGCGCAGATTTTCGCGTGCGGCAATGGCGGTAACTCCGCGAACTGTTCGCATTTCGTGACCGACCTCGGGAAAAATTCGAGCGAGGCGATGGGAAAGAAGTTCCGTGTGATGACGCTGAACGACAACATCCAGTGGATGACGGCCATCGGGAATGACTACGCTTATGAGGACATTTATTGGCGGCAGCTCGAAAACTACGCGCGTCCGGGCGATGTGATCATCATGTCGAGCGTGAGCGGAAATTCGCCGAATCTCGTGAAAACGCTCGAATGGGCAAACGCTCACGGGATGCGCAGCATCGCACTCGTCGGCGCGAAACGCGGTCGCATGGCAGAACTTGCCACGCAAGTAATCGTCGTCGGAGACACGCACTATGGCCGCGTGGAAGATGTGCAGATGCACCTGCTCCACATGATGTGCTACGCGTTTGTGGAAAGCGAAGAGGCAAGGACCGGGAAACAATAATTGCCGAGACCACACTTCATTTTTCAGCAAATCATCCACGCATTCACAGCTATGAAACTCCACTCTATCCTCGCCGCACTCGCGCTATTTACCATGTCCACACTCGCCGCTGACGCTCCTCTTTTCCATGTCGTGCATTTTAAATTCAAGACGGGCGCGACGCCGGAGCAGATTCAAAAGGTCGAGAAGGAGTTTGCGGCGCTGAAGACCAAAATCGAAGTCGTTCAGACGCTCGATGCGGGCACGAACGTTTCGCCCGAAGGCCTCGCTGATGGTTTCACGCACTGCTGGGTGCTCACTTTCAAAAACGAAAAGGATCGCGATACCTACCTGCATCACCCCGCGCACCTGGCGTTCGTGGATATCCTCAAGCCGGTGCTCGAAAAACCGCTCGTTGTGGATTTCTTCTCGAAGAAATAACGGGCGCTAAGCCTCTTTTCCAAAAAGCAAGCGGAGGCTGTTGAGAACGACGATCACCGTGCTGCCTTCGTGCGCAAAGACGCCGATGGCAAGGGGCAGTGACGCGGCGAAGATGGCCGTGAATGACATGAAAAGAATGACACCGAGCGAGAGTGTGAGGTTTTGCCGGATGATGCGCCGTGCGCGCAGACTGAGGTCGCGTGCGAGTAGGAAATTTTCCAGCTTGTCGTTCATCAAAACGACTTCGGCCTGCTCAATGGCGGCGTCGGAGCCACGCGCGCCCATCGCCACGCCGACATCTGCGGCGGCGAGACACGGAGCGTCGTTCACACCATCGCCGATCATTGCGACCGCTGCGCCGTCGGCTTTGAGGCGCTGAAGTGCCTCCACTTTTTGCTCGGGACGAAGCTGACTGAGGACTTCGGTGACGCCTGCTTCGTTCGCGAGCTTTGCGGCGGTTCCGGTTTTGTCGCCGGTGAGCATCACGGTTCGCAGGCCATCCGCGTGTAGTTTCTCCACCAAGCCACGCGCCTGCGGACGCAGACGATCGCGCAACAACACGCGTCCGAGCAGTGTGGGCGATGCCACCCATACTTCGCTGGCGTCGGCTGGCTGCGTTGGAAGTTCGCCGCTGCCGTGGATCAGTTCGCGATTCCCGAGGGCGACAGTTTCGCCGCGCCACTGTGCGCGGAGTCCCTGGCCAGGGACAGTCTCTGACCCGGTCGCTTCTTCGTTGGCGACGCCACGACGGTCTGCTTCGCGGGCAATGGAGCGCGACATTGGATGATTCGATAGCCGGGCGAGATTCGCGGCGGCGGCGAGCACATCGGCCTCGCTGCCACGCAGTGCTTCGATGGCGACGACTTGCATATTGCCCTCAGTGAGCGTGCCCGTTTTATCCATCGCAACGACGGTGATTCCGGCGAGATTTTCGATGGCCGCACCTCCGCGAAACAACACGCCATGCCGCGCGCCAAATGCAATGGCAGACAGAATCGCGGACGGCACCGAGAGCACCAGCGCGCAGGGCGACATCACAACAAGCAGCGTCATCGCCCGATAAAATGCGCTCTCCGTTTCCCCCGAAACAAAACCGGGGGCATGAAAAGCAAACCGCCAGACAAAGAACACAATCGCGCAAAGTGTGAGCACGAGCGCCGTGTAGCGTGTGCCGAAACGATCCGTAAATCGCTGCACTGGGGCCTTCATCTCCTGTGCATTTTCAATAAGGCGGATGATGCGCTGGAGCGCGCTGTCCTCCGCCGCACGCAGCACGCATCCCTCGAAGACGCCGTGCAAATTTAACGTGCCTGCGAGTGCAGTGTCGCCGCGCGATTTCTGAATCGGCTCGGCCTCACCCGTGAGCATCGCCTCGTCGCACGCACTCTCACCCTTCTCGATGAGCAAATCCACGGGCACCTGTTCGTTTGCCGTCACACGAACACGCTGGCCGGGACGCAGTTCGCCGACGGGCACTTCGCGTTCACCGCTGTCTTCGAGAAGGCGTGCGATTTTCGGTGC
>CAMBOD010000377.1 GCA_945868985.1 Prosthecobacter debontii
GCCGCTCCCGCAGGGGAGTCGGGCTCAACAAAGGCAGAGCAATTTACAGAAAAAAATTTACACCGACACGTGTAAATGAAGCGCTGATAGAACTTCGCATCGATGAGGTCGACTGGTTGCCAAGTTCCGGCGACTACGAAGATCCGCCCGAAGAAAGAGAAGACAAGAAAGGCACGTTCTATCGGCTGAGCTACACCGCCGCGGGAAGTTCTCACTTCTCGAATATCCGAGGTTATTTTCACACGCTCGAAGACTCTGTTCACGAAGCCGAGAAGGTATTTACTGGCATCAAATGGAAAAGCTGAAAAGGCGAACCAATCGCCAGAAAATGGAAAAGCTGAAAAGGCGAACCAATCGCCAGAGCCAACGGCCACGAGCGGCCATGGCTCATCTTGAA
Organism: Prosthecobacter debontii; assembly: GCA_945868985.1. Lineage (GTDB taxonomy): Bacteria > Verrucomicrobiota > Verrucomicrobiia > Chthoniobacterales > Chthoniobacteraceae > SXWH01. The sequence goes on from CAMBOD010000377.1 coordinate 398, forward strand.
CGTTAGCCCCTGCGGGAGATGTCTGTGCTGCCGGGGGCTGCGCGCTTTCCAAAGCCGGATGTCGCCGACTACACAGATTATCTGTTCACATTCTGCGCGGGTGTGTTTAGAAAGCGGGGACTATGGGACGTCAATGGCTCCAAGCAAAACGGGAAGTCGCGAACCTTCGCAAGGGCGCGGCTGTCGGGAAACTCACCAAGGAAATCGCCGTCGCTGCGAAGCTCGGCGGGCCTGATCCGGATTCCAATGCGCGGCTTTTCGCAGCCATGGAAAAGGCGCGGAGGAATTCCGTGACGCGTGACGCGATCGAGCGGGCGATCAAAAAGGGCGCGGGGATTGGCGATGAGAAAATGGTGATGGAGCACATCGTTTTCGAGGGCTACGCGCCGCACAAGGTCGCGCTGATCGTGGAGGTGCTCACGGACAACAACAACCGCACTGCACCGGAGATCCGGATGCTTTTCAAAAAGGGCCAGCTAGGTGCGCCGGGGAGCAACAAGTTTTTGTTCGAGAACGTGGGGCTCGTCGAGGCGCACACGGACAAGCTGGATACGGACATCGAAGAAGCCGCCATCGAAGCCGGCGCGAACGAAGTCGAGGCGCTGTCGCACGACCAGAACGACGACATCCCGGCGGATCGCAAAGGGGCGCGCTTCATCACCGAACGCACTTCCACGGCGGCGGTGTCGAAGTGGCTTTCGCAAAATGGCTGGACCGTAGTGACGAGCGAACTCGGCTACGTGCCGAAGAACTGCCCGGAACTCAGCGATGCGCAGCGCGCCGAGGTGGGTGAGTTTTTGCAGGAGCTGGACGACCACGACGACGTTCACCGCGTCTGGGCTGCGATGAAGTAAGTGTATGAGTGCGGACACGATGATTCCCACAGTGCTCCGCATTTTTGCCCTCTTCTTCTGCTTCGCGATCACCGGTTGTCCTGCATCGAAGAAAAGCGCGAGCGTCCCGCAGAAATACCATCCAGCGGCGGGGGATTTCCTTTTCCAATCACTGGCGCACGGTCCGCTGATTGATGCCATCGAAGGCAGTTCCGGATCGCCGTTTTCGCATTGCGGGATCGTGAAGCAGAGTGGGGGAAAGTGGGTCGTTATCCAGGCCATCGGGCCGGTGAAAGAGACGCCGCTTTCTGAATGGATCGCGCAGGGACGCGATAATGCGTTTGTGGCCTATCGCCTTCGTGCGCCGCTCGCGGAGAAAATCCCGGCCATCCTCGCCGCCGCCGAAAAATACGAAGGGCGTCCCTACGACATCCACTACGATTTGGATGACGCGAAAATCTATTGCAGCGAGTTGCTGTGGAAGGCGACGCGCGACGCCACGGGCGTGAAGCTCGGCAAAATCCAAAAGCTCGGCGAGCTGAAATGGCAGCCCTACGAGGAGGTCATCCGCTACATCGAAAATGGTGCGCTGCCGCTCGGTCGCGAAATGATCACGCCGCGCTCGGTGACTGAAGACTCGCGGTTGTCGGAAATTTTCCGCTACCGAATGTAGCCGTCATTTCACTGCACCTCGATGACGAGGGCGGTGGTGTTGTCGCGACCGGAGCGTTCGAGGGAGGCGTTGACGAGGCGGAGTGCGGGGTTGAGGGCGGCTTCGGCGGGGTCGGGGTTGCGGAGGCGTTCGAGGATTTGTTCGTCGAAGAGGCCGTCTGTGACGCCGTCGGTGCAGAGGAGGAAGATGTCGCCGGGCTCGCAGGAGATGGTGCCGAGCTGCGGGTCCACAAATTGATGCCCGGCGCCGAGGGCTTTTTGGAGGATGTTTCGTCTCGGGTGGTTGCGGGCTTCGCGCTCGTTGATTTCGCCTTTCCGAAAGAGCCAGCCGACGTGTGTGTCATCATGGCTGACCTGACGGATCGTGTTTTCGCCGGCGGGGAGGTAGTAAATGCGGCTGTCGCCGATGTGTGCGAAGTGCATCCAGCCGGGCGTGAACCAGCACAGGCTGAGGGTCGCGCCCATGCCGGAACATTCGTCGTAGCTTTCGCCGAGGAAAAGGATGGCGCGGTGGATTTGCTGAAAAAGTTCAGTCAGGACGTCGTCGTGCCCGGCGTCGAGGCCGAGGGCGGATTGTTTGAAGGAGCGGGGGAGGAGGCGCGTGATTTTTTCGATGGCGATGCGGCTGGCGAATTCGCCGGACTTTGCGCCGCCCATGCCGTCGCTCACCGCGAAAGCGAAGTCGGCGGTGGCAGTCGAGGCGTCGCCGAGTTTTCCGAGATGTTGGATTTCCTGCGCATCGAACCTCATGCCGAGGAAGGAGTCTTCGTTGTTGGCGCGCACTTTCCCCCGGTCGGTGTGGCCAAACCAATGGAGATGCCGCGCGGCGGTGGGTTTATTTGGCGGTTCCATCGGGAGGATTTTCAAAGCCGGGGAGGATGGTGGCAAACTCGAAATCAATGAGGCAGAAGCGGCCGTCGGACTGGCGGTAGGTGACGTTGCGGATGTTGGCGTCGTCGTGGCGGACGCCGAAAGCGAGGAGTTCGCCGAAGAGTTCCGGGATGCGGTGTTCATCGAGATGATCGACGCGCGAGCCGCAGTTGGTGGTGACGATGCGGAGTTGCTCCGGGTCGGCTTCGAGGAGGTGCGGGACGAAATTGCAGCCGCGTGCTTCGAGATGGCGGAGAACGCGCACTTCATTCTCGAAGCGCTCCTGCGCTTTTGGCCCGCGAAACGTTTTGAAGACCCGGCCATCGTAGCTGAGCCGGACCAACGCCCGCAAAGTATCCTTCACATTCTGCATGGCGGGAAGATGCGCCCGGCATCGCAGCGGGCAAGCACGAACGGGCCGGATGTGATTTCAGTGTTCCACAAAAAGCATCTTGTCATCGTATAAAATTCCGGCTTTTCCCTCG
>CAMBOD010000378.1 GCA_945868985.1 Prosthecobacter debontii
GGGCAGCCAGCTATCCGCAAGGCCCGCGCGAATCGCCGAGGGCGGAAGCCACCACAGCGAATCCGGCGAACCGCTCAGCCACAGCGCGTGGTCGTGCCATGCAGTGCGTCCCCACGTGAGCACGGCGACTCCGCGCATTTGAAAAGATAGATTCACCGCGAGGAGGAAGAGCGCATTTGCGCAGCCAAGCCACGCGAGCCGCCGCCACAACACAGGATACCTCCGCACGCAGCGCCAGCCGTCGCGCAGGCTCGCGCGCACGGGGTTCGTGAGCATGAGCAGCGCGTAGCCTACGATTGCGAGGGCGAGTGCGAGCATGTTCACGCCGGACATTCCCGTTTACTCCCAGCGCGAATTTTTGCTCCCCGTGTAGGCGAGGAAGAGGCCGAGGATGATGTGCGCGAGCAGCACCCACACGCAGAGCAGACCACCCGCGGGGTCGGTGGGCAGGACTCCGGTGTTGGTCATCGAGTCGTAGTAGCGCGTGCTTTCCATCGAGCGGATGAAGCCGCTCCATCCCCAATAGCTCGCGATGAAAACTTGCGTGAGCAGCGCGATGGCCTTGGGCAGCGCGAGCACTGCGCCGCTGAGCGGAAGCTGGAAGCCGACGAGGTAAATGGAGAGCAGCGAGGATTGCTCGGCTGATTTCGTCCACGACGAAATGGCGAGGCACACTGCGGTCATCGCGCCGTTCACGAGGATGAGGCTGAGCGCCTGCATGAGGAAGCTGCCCTCGAAGCCGACGACAAAATTTACGAAGATCGTCATCCAGATGCTCTGCGCCAAGACGAGCGCGCCGAGGAAAACGACCTTGCTCCCCACGTAGGCAAGCGGGCTGAGGCCGGCGAACTTTTCCTTTTCAAACAGCGAGCGCTCTCCGGCGATTTCGCGCGCGGCGTTGTTCGAGCCCATGAGTGCGAGAAGGATGACTTGGAACATGATCAGCCCCGATACGAGGCCGCCGGTTTTCGAGATGCTCTTGAAGACTTCGGACTCCTGCTTCATCCGCTCAAAGAGCGTGCCGACGCCGCTGTCGCCGAGCCGCTTTACATCGGGCAGGCCATCGAGTGCGAAGATGACCACGAGGCACGGGAAGCCGAAGAGCAGCGCGAGTTGGAGAATCAACTGGCCTTTGTCGCGGAAGAATAGTTTCCACCGGCGCGCGAGCAGCACGGCGAACTGCGAGAACACGCCGGGCGTTGGCGGATGCGTTTCCAATACGGCCTCGGCTGGTTTCTTTTTCCCAGCGGCTTTTTTGTCCTTCGGCTTCCGCCCCTCCACGATGGCGCGGAGACGCTCGACTTCCTCTTCCTCGCTCACCTCGTGCGCATCGGCGGCTTCGCTTTCAGGCTCCGCTGGCTTTTCTTTCTCCGGCTTCGCGAGTCCGGCGGCGATGTCGGGCAGTTTGCTCTGCTCGTAGTAGGCGTCGCGGTATTTCAGCCACGAGTCGTGCCAGTCTTTCGCGCGGCGCTGCGCGAGGCGCGGATACAGATCCTCGGGGCGCTTGATGCCGAAGTAGTGAACGAGCAACTCGGGCGAGCCGTGGTAGGCGAGCTGACCCTGATAAAGCACGATGACGCTGTCGTAGAGCGCGACGTGCTGGAGGCTGTGTGTGACGCTGAGCACGATGCGGCCGTCTGTGCGCGAAAGGTCGTTCATGAGCATGACGATCTCGTCCTCGCTCTTCGGGTCGAGCCCGCTCGTCACCTCGTCGCAAAGCAGCAGGTGCGGCGAACTGGCCATCTCCATCGCCATCGCAAGGCGGCGCTTTTGTCCACCGGAAAGCAGCGACACGCGGCGGTCGGAAATTTCGTTGAGCCCTACACTCTTGAGAACTTTCTCGATGCGCTCATCCAGTTCCTCTCCGCTCAGTCCCTCCACTCGCAAACGCAGCGTGCTCTCGATGCACTCGTCCACATTCAGCAACTCGTGAGCGATGCTGAATTGCGGCACATAGCCGATCTCGTGCGGGTCCATGTCGCCCTCGACGGAAAGATCGCGCCCTTCCCAATGAACGCTGCCGTCTGTGTGCTCTTTGATCCCCGCGATGACTTTGAGCAGCGTGCTCTTTCCGCAGCCCGACGGCCCGATGATCGCGGCGAAGTGCCCGCGCGGAACCAGTAGGGAAATTTGATTGAGGAGCAATTGCTCATCCGGGCTTTTGCCGATGGCGAGTGTGATGTCTTTGAGAGCGAGCACGTCGATGGAAGGGTTGATATCTGTGTCGTTCTGTGCGGAAAAATGGCGGATGTCGAATGACGAATCATATCTATTCCTCATTCGACATTGATCCGCCCCGCGATATGGAGCATCCGTCATCCCATGCCCCGTCGCAACGCAACGCAACCCAAACGCTGGCCGAAAGTCCTGGCATGGACACTCGGCTCGCTCGTCGTGATGTTCATCGCCGCCACGTTGATTGGTCAGGCGTGGCTGAACTCGTATTTGAAAAGCCCCGCATTCCGTCAGCAGCTTGAGGAAAAGGCTTCGATCAAAATGCGCGCGAAGGTGGAAATCGCGCCGGTGCGTTTTCAAGGGCCGCAGTTTTTTAGCGATGGGTTCAATGCATCCGGCACTTCGGAAGCCGGCTTCTCCGCTGTGAAGGTGGAGAATATTCGCGGCGACATTTCGCTGCCGTTCATCCTGCGCGTGATTTTCGGCGAACGCCGCTTTCGCATCGAGAACGTCGAGGTGCAGCGCCTATCCATCGATTGCTACAAGGACCGCGTAGACCTCTCGCTGCCCCCTTACTTGGAAAAGGAACGTGCCACAGATATCAACAGCCTCACCGTCCGCGATGTGCGCGTCGGCTGGCCCGGCGGCGGGCTCACCGGCACGAGTGTGAACGCGGAGAAAGTGGAAGGCGGATGGAAAGTCGAAGGACACGGAGGAAAACTCATCCAACTCGGCCTGCCATCGCTCGAACTCGATTCTGCACGCGTGGTGTATAAAGAGCCGTCGCTTTTCGTGCAGGAAGCGAAGCTGCGGCAGGACGGTGCCGAGATCACAGCGAGCGGAGAAATCGTCACCGACAAGCGCGCGGACCTTTTGTTTAAATTCAGCCGCATCAACGTAACGCCACTACTTCCCGAAGACTGGCGGGCGCGTTTACATGGAAATCTTGCCGGTGAATTGAATTTCGGAATGGAACTCGGCAGCAGCGCTGCGGTGCCAGTGGTGAAAGGAAAGGTGCGCCTCGATAACGGTGTGATCGAAACGCTGCCTGTCCTCAACAAGATCGCTGACTTTTTGAAA
>CAMBOD010000379.1 GCA_945868985.1 Prosthecobacter debontii
CGTTGCCATTCAACGCAGCTTGAGTGCGATTTTCTAAATCAAACCGCGTCGTTTCCATTCATCCACATTCCCTGCGGCTGAGCGCTGGATCATGTCGGTTGCGAATTTGAGCAAGCAGACCTCCCATCCTTCATCCACGCCGCAAATGACTGCGCACATCGGGTCTTCATCGCGGTCCACGCGCTCGCGGAGCGAGGCGATGACGTCTTCGAGCGGGCGATGCACGATCTCCTCGCGCACGTCCGTTTTGCGAAACTGAAAACCATATTTCAATACAGCCAGCTCCGCCGCATTTTCACGGAGCCAGCCGACGAACGCCTCTGCTTTTTCGCCGAAGCCTTCGAGCATCTGGTGATAGTGCGCCGGTGTGATGAGGCGCGGGCGCTCGGCGTGGAGTTTGCCATCGCGCACACGCACCTGTCCCACGGTGTCCATCATCTCGGTCACCAGAAAAAAACGGAACACTGTGGAACCAAACGTCTCGATACGGTTCTGCGGCGCCACGACCACCTGCGTGTTTTCTATCGCGTAATGAAAGCTGTCCTCGTTGAGCATGAGCGGGCGGAAAATAGCGGTGTCGCGCTGTGCTGCAATGCGCTTTTCGTATGCGGGAATGAAAAGCGCAGCGTGCTTGGTGGATTATTTCGCAGCGCTGACGCCTGCGGGAATATTCACCGGCATCGCGAGCAGGCGCTTGCTCTCGGTGAGCAGCCATTTCACATCGCTAAAAGGTCGGCTGGAGATGTCCTGCCAGCGGACGTAGCCGGCAGCGTCAATCAGGAATGTGCCGTGCAGCGGCTGGCTCTCAAAGTCGTCGTAAGTGCGATAAGCCTTGAACGCGACAAGGTCTGGATCGGCGACGATAGGGAAGGGGAATCCAGCCGCGTCCTTGGACTGCACGAATGTTTTATTCAAGTCGCCTGCGTTGTCCGTGCTCACGGCGATGATGTCTATACCTGCTGCGGTGTAGTCTTTCGCGACGGGGCCGAGGAGGTTGAGCTGTTCGATGCAGTGTGAGCATCCGCTGCCCAAATAGAACACGAGCAATAGCGTGCGGCTCTTGTGTTCGGCGAGCGAGTGTGTTTTCCCAAGTGCGTCGGGTGCCTGCCAGGCTGGCGCCATATAGGGCGACCAGCGAAACGGACCGAGCTTCGCGAGGTCGGGACGTTCGCCAGCGTCCTTTTTCCACTCCAGTTTGGGCCGCCAGTCTGCGGGAAGGTCGAGTTCTTCGACGATAGGATTGAGTCGTGTGAACACTATTTCGCCGAGATCCGCCTGCGCACAAAGCGGACGGAGCTTTTCGAATGTCTTCTTTGCATCGTCTTTGTTGCCCGCTCGCCATTGGATGTCGGCGAGATTTGCAAGAGGCAGGACTTGCCCCTCGGTATCCTTGGCGGCGCGTTCGGCGGCTTCGAGCGCTTGCTTGTTGTCGCCCAGCTTCAGGTGAATGCGGGAAAGACGCGTTGGATTGATGTCCTTGGCTTTTTCGAGGAGCGGCTTGATCTCGATCATTGGCTTTGCCTCTGCAATGGCGCGATAGAGCCGCACTTCATCGCGGTATTTTTCCAGCGTCTCGATCTTTTTCGAGAACTTCAGCATCGCGTCAGTCATCGCTTTCGCCGTGTCCTGCGATGCTTTGCGGGCTTCGACTTCGGCGGCTTCGGCTGCTGCAAATCGCTGCTCGCGGACCTTGGTGATTGCGAGATCCAGCGCTGCCGCCTTCTCATTGCCCTTCGCGAGATTGTTGCTCTGAAATCCCGCAACCGCGAGCGTCCGCAGACGATGCCCATCTTCTGACGCGTCCACGCTCGGTTCCAGATACAGTGTGCCTTCGAGCGCGATGAGTTCTTCCCAATGCCCCCACGCGAGCAGCAGATCGAGCAGCCGTTTCCGCCCCATTTGAAATCCAGAGTTTGCGTCCACATAACCCGCCTTGCCCACGAGCACGAGACCGGGCGCGGGTCGTGGGAGTTCGATCATATTTTTGGCGAGATCCGTCGCCTCACGGACACGCCCGATGAAGCCCAGATTCTCCACGAGCCAGTCGTTGTTGTGTGCGTAATTGTGGATTTGCTCCGGCAAAATGCGCGCGGCCATCATGTGCGCATGATCGGTGCGGGCGCTGGCTTCCTGCTGCCATGCGGCGTCCGCGTAGCGCTTCAGCTTCACGAATGTATGGCCAGGCATGTGCCACATGTGGGCAATGCCCGGAGCGCTCTGGCCCAGCAATGCCGCATCCGTCACCGCCCTGCGGTCGTCTTCGTGGTTCCAAAGGTGGATGAGATAGTGGTGGATGCCGGGGTGTTGCGGATTCTTTGCGAGCACGGATTCCGCCAGCGCGGTGGCTGCGGTGTGGCTGCCGATGGGCATATCCTTTTGCGAATTGTCCCACATTTGCAGCACCAGAAACGCGCGCGCCTCGATGTCATCCGGGAACTCGAAAACAATTTTCTCCAGCGCCTTCAGCAGCTTTGTGCGCTTCTCCTTGCTCATCTCCTTTCCATCGGAAAAGGCCGCGTGATAAGCCGCAATCCACGCCTGCTCCCGTGGCGACGCCTTGTCCTTTTTTTCCAGCGCCTTTTTGATGAACTCACTGCTGCGTTTGACATTGTGCTGGTTCGCCAGCGTCAGGCCCCAGTAGGCCATCGCGCAGTCAGGGTCTAACTTCAGCACCTGCCGGAACGACCGCTCCGCCTCGTAATACCAAAAGGCGTGAAGCTGCCTCACTCCCTGATCAAAAAACTTTGCCGCATCCTCCGATTTCGTCGTCACCGGAAAATGCACATTGCCCATCCCCGGTAGCAATGTCGCGGCCTGACGCGGGCCCTCATCGAACGCCTCCCCGTGCGCACTGTGGCCAAAGCGCGGTTTTCCATCCGGACCGAGCACGACATCGTCGGCGCTCACGATGGAAGAGCAGGCGAGAAAAAGGAGAAGACGCTTCATGTGTTCAGTCACAACAACCATCGAACGCGGTTTATTCAAGGGGCGAATACTTTGAATGGACTGCATGGACTTGGATGGACAGAGGTGCTGAAGGTCGCACTTTCCAAAATCGCGACGCGTGCTAACGTCCGCGCCCTTTTCCGAAAATACGCCATGCCACTGCCTAGCATCATTGACCCGTCACGTTACGCGAAGACCGAGTTTAGCAACGATGAAATCGCCCGCTACTCGCGTCACTTGATCATGCCAGAGGTGACACTGGAGGGGCAGAAGAAGCTCAAAGAAGCGAGCGTCCTTTGCATCGGT
>CAMBOD010000380.1 GCA_945868985.1 Prosthecobacter debontii
CGTCGTCGAGCACCTGCAGCAGCACGTTAAAAACGTCGCCGTGCGCCTTTTCGATCTCGTCGAAAAGGATGACCGAATACGGCTTGCGGCGCACGGCCTCGGTGAGCTGTCCGCCTTCCTCAAAGCCGACGTATCCCGGAGGCGCGCCGATGAGCCGCGCGACGCTGTGCTTTTCCATGTATTCGCTCATGTCGATGCGCGTCATCGCGTTCTCGTCGTCGAAAAGAAACTCCGCGAGTGCGCGTGCGAGTTCCGTTTTTCCGACACCGGTCGGGCCGAGGAAAATGAATGAGCCGATGGGACGATTCGGATCCTGCAAGCCGCTGCGCGCGCGGCGCACGGCATTCGAGACGGCGATGATCGCCTGCTTCTGCCCGATGACGCGTTTGCCGAGACGATCTTCCATCCTGATGAGCTTCTCGCGTTCGCCTTCGCGCAGATTGGAAACGGGAATGCCCGTCCATGCCGCGACGACCTTCGCGATTTCCTCATCGGTGACTTCATCGTGCAGGAGCGTCGTCTGCTGCTGCGCGCCGGAGGATTGCGCGGCGAGCTTCCGTTCCAGTTCGGGAATGAGCCCGTATTGAATCTCGCTCGCCTTCGTCAGATCTCCGCGTCTCTGCGCCTGTTCCAGCTCCGTGCGCGCGGCCTCCAGTTCCTCCTTCGCCTTGCGCGAGCCGCCGAGGATTTCCTTTTCTTTATGCCACTGCGCCTTCAGCGCAGAGCTTTTTTCCTTCTGGTCGGCGAGCTCCTTTTCGAGCTTCGCGAGGCGATCTTTCGATGCGGCGTCCTTCTCCTTCTTCAGTGCCTGCCGTTCCATCTCGCCCTGCATGATGGCGCGCTCGACCTGGTCGATCTCCGTCGGCATCGAATCAATTTCCATCTTCAGCCGCGACGCCGCCTCGTCCATGAGGTCCACCGCCTTGTCCGGCAGAAAGCGGTCGCTGATGTAGCGATCCGAGAGCACCGCTGCGGCGACGATCGCCGCATCCTGAATGCGCACGCCGTGGTGCACCTCGTAGCGTTCCTTGAGCCCGCGCAAAATCGCGATGGTGTCCTCGACGCTCGGCTCATCCACCTTCACCGGCTGGAAGCGCCGCTCCAGCGCCGGGTCCTTCTCGATATACTTGCGATACTCGTCGAGCGTCGTCGCGCCGATGGTGCGCAGCTCGCCGCGTGCGAGCGCGGGCTTGAGCATGTTGCCCGCATCCATCGAGCCCTCGGCCTTGCCTGCGCCGACGATGGTGTGCAGTTCGTCAATGAAGAGGATGATCTCGCCATTGCTGTCCGTGACCTCTTTCAAAAATGCCTTCAGTCGATCCTCGAATTCTCCGCGGAACTTCGCGCCCGCGACCATCGCGGAAATGTCCATCGCGATCACGCGCTTGTTCTTCAGCGACTCCGGCACGTCGCCCGCGACGATCCGCCGTGCGAGCCCTTCGACGATCGCCGTCTTGCCCACGCCCGGCTCGCCGATGAGCACCGGGTTGTTCTTCGTGCGGCGCGAGAGCACCTGCATCGTGCGGCGGATTTCGTCGTCGCGACCGATTACCGGATCGATCTTCCCTTTGCGCGCAGCGTCCGTGAGGTCGCGCCCGTATTTCTGAAGCGTCTGGTATTTGTCCTCGGGATTCTGGTCCGTCACGCGCTGCGAACCGCGCACCTGCTGGAGTGCCTGCATGAGCTTCGCGTGCGTCACGCCGAGTGACTTCAGCAACTTGCCTGCGGACACGCCGCTGTCCGACAGTGCGAGCAGGTAATGCTCAGCGCTCAGGTATTCGTCCTTCAGCTTCGCCATCTCCTTCTCCGCCTGCCGCAAAATCGCCAGCAACTCCGCCGCCGGATTCGTCTGCGCCGTCAGCCCGTGGACCTGCGCGCGCTTTGCAATCGCCGCTTCGAGTTGCGTCTGAACATTCGCCACGTTGATGCCGAGCTTTTCAAACAGCGGCTTCGTCACGCCCTCCGGCTGCTCCAGCAGCGCGATGAGAAAATGCTCGTTGTCGAATTCCGTGTGGTTGCGGTTCGCCGCGAGGGACTGCGCGGACTGCAGGGCTTCCTGCATGCGTTGGGTGAATCGGTCGGTTCTCATGTTTCAAAGTGTGCGCAGGCTTCTGGCAGAAAGCATACCCTCATTTGCCCAGAGGCAGGCACCCCTTGGCTGTGTCACGACGGCGCGAGTGTGTGTGACAATTGTTGGCGAAGAGGGCCAAGATTTCACGTGAGCGCGTGGTTGTGTAGTGAAAGCCTCATCTTATCCTGACAACATGAACAAACTCGCCGCGCTGTGTATCGCTCTCGCCTTTGCCGCCTGCCACAAAAAGGAGACGACAGTCGTGGAGACTCATCCCGAGGCTCGTGCGCCGTTTAAAGGAGAAGCCGTAGAGCCAGCGCCAACTGGCTCCGAGCCTGCTGCCGCCAAGCCTGCCGATGCGGCGAAAACCGATGACACCGCACTGCTCGTCGGCCTTTCGCCCGATGATAAAACGAAATACGAAGCGTGGTTTAAGAAATACAATCTCACGCCCGATCCCTCGGTGCTGGACCAAGACGCGGACGCCGACGGCTATTCCAATCGTGAGGAGTTTCTCGCGAACACCAATCCCCGCGATCCAAATTCTCTTCCCGGCGTGATCGAGGGTGTGAGCGTGAAGGCGATGACTGAAATCAAAATCCCAATAATCCTCCGCGATGTAAAACCGGGCAAAGCTCACATCGAGCGAACGGACGGACTTGGTGAAGAAGACCTGCGCGAAGGCTCCCAGCCGAAGGGGCTCGCTTACCGGGTGACGGGAATCAAGCAGGAGGTGAAGGCTGACAAACACGGCGTCTTCACCGATGTCTCGAACGTGACTCTCGTGAATCCGCAGACGAAGGAAAAAGTCATCCTCGTTCTCGATATGCCTGCACGCAGCAGTGAAACACATGCGGTCGTAGTCGGAGCGGATGGCATCGAGCAAAAAATCTATGTGGACGAAATCGTCACGCTGCCGGGGCAGGGGAGCCGGAAGTTCAAAGTGCTGGAGTTGCGGAGCGATCAAGTCGTCGTCGAGGAGCTTGGCACGAAGCGACCTCTCACGATCCCCAAACGTTGAGCATTATCAAACATCTCGCTTCCCCTTCGCTCGGCGAATGTGATAACAGCAAATCAAGTGCATGAGCGAAGCCCCTGAAAAACTGACAACCGGCGAACCACTCGGACTCGAGGAGTTGCTAAAATACCTCCCTGCACTGGGCGAAATATCGCAGGGA
>CAMBOD010000381.1 GCA_945868985.1 Prosthecobacter debontii
CGTCGTCGAAAGGCTTCCCGCCCACGCCGAGGATCACATCGTCCACCTGCATCACGCCATCCGCAGGCGAATCCTTCCCCACGTGCGTCACCAAAATCTGCCGACTCGCCGTCGTCGTCCGCCCCTGCTGGCTCTCGCGGAAATTCGCAGCTCGCGTGTAAATCCAACCGCGCATCCCCGAAGGCCCCAGATTGTAAGTCCCCGCGCGATCCGTCCATTTCTCCTTCGTCAAATCCGGCGGAGTCTTCGGCGGCTCGGCACCGATAGAGTTCGCAGCGAGAGTGAAAGTGCAGACCGCAGCGACGATGACGCAACGGCAGAGAAGGTGGGATGATTTCATGAAATGTCAGATTGAAGCGCTTCGCATCGGCTTGCGATATTTTGTTTCCAATTTTTGGGTTTACGCCTCTTGCAGATACGGCAGGAGCGGCTGCGTGAAAGGCGTCAGAAACTCCTCGTAATTCCGCCAAATTTCCAGCGACCGGTCGTAAACGGGCTTCGATGCCTGCGCGTAGGACAGGGAGCGCACCGAGGCAGCCCGTGAAACCCTGTAACTTATTGCTTCATGCTCATCTCCATCCACAACAAGCTTCATTGCCATGATATTGCCGTGGAGCCGCGCGATAAAATCAGTGCTTTTCTAAGACGGAGAGACCCTCGGGATTGTTGTCGCTGACTATGAAACTCTCTCTCCGCATTTCGCCCGTTGTTTTAACCCTCTCGTTGCTGGCTCCGCTGGCGCAAGCAGATGTCTCGCTTTCACCCATCATCGGCTCGCACATGGTGCTCCAGCGCGATATGGCTTGCCCGATTTGGGGCTGGGCCGAGGCTGGTGAGGAGGTTTCTGTGGAATTTGCCGGGCAAAAGGTGAAGGGCAAGACGGGAGCGGACGGCAAGTGGATGGTGAAACTCGCGCCGATGAAGGCGACCACTGAGGGCGCAAATATGACCATTACCGGAAAGAACACCATCGCCCTCGAAGACGTGGTGGTCGGCGAAGTGTGGCTGTGCTCGGGGCAGTCGAACATGGAATGGACTGTGAGTGCATCGGGAAATCCTCAGCAGGAAATCGCTGCGTCAACGGACGGGATGATCCGGCATTTGAAAGTCAATAACCCCGGATCGGGAACACCCATGGACAAAGTGCAGTCGGGCGGCTGGCAGAACGCATCGCCGCAGACAGCGGGCAATTTCACCGCAGTGGGGCTTTATTTTGCACGTGAGCTGCGCAAGGAATTGGGTGTGCCCGTGGGTTTGCTCGGCGCAAACTGGGGCGGCACGCGCATCGAGCCGTGGACTCCGCCGGTGGGTTTCCAGGAAGTCCCCGCGCTGAAAAACATCGCCGATAAACTCGATGAATTTCCGAAGGGCAAAAACGGTGGCAGGGTGGATATCCAGTCACCTCTCGCGCTCTACAATGGCCGCATCGCGCCGCTCGTGCCCTACGCAATCCGTGGCGCGCTGTGGTATCAGGGTGAATCCAACAATGGGGAAGGGATGCTCTATGCCGAGAAGATGAAGGCGCTCATCGTCGGCTGGCGCAAAGTGTGGCAGATGCCGAATATGCCTTTCTATTTCGTCGAACTCGCGCCGCACAACTCCGGCGGCAGCGGCGATGCGCTCGCGATGATTTGGGAAGCGCAGGCGGCGGCTGCAATGAACATTCCACACACCGGAATGAGCGGCACGACGGACATCGGCAACGTGAAAGACATCCACCCGAAAAATAAGCAGGAAGTCGGACGGCGTCTGGCGCTGATTGCATTGGCAAAAACCTACGCGAAACCGGGCATCGTATTCAGCGGCCCGGTAAAAAAGGATGTTAAATTCAATGGTGCAAAAGCCGTCGTCACTTACGATCACGCCGCCGGGCTGAAGACACGGGACGGCCAGCCGCCCACGCACTTCATGCTCGCGGGTGAGGACAAAAATTTCTTCGCCGCGAAGGCGGAAATCGTCGGCAGCACCGTCGTCGTCACCGCCGAGGGAGTGACCAAACCCGTCGCCCTGCGCTTCGGCTTCAATCAAATGGCGGAACCCAACCTTTCGAACGGCGCAGGTCTTCCCGCCCGCCCGTTCCGCACGGACGACTACCCCGCACGGTAACACTCCGCGTTTGACCAAGGCGGCATCCATGCGGCTTCATCGTCGCATGGAGAAAATTACCATCCGCGTTCCTGCGACCACGGCCAACCTCGGCCCCGGCTACGACTGCCTCGGCATCGCGCTCGACATCGCAAACCGCGTCACCATCGCCCTCGGCAGCGGGGAAGAATTGCCACCCATCGTCACAGACGCTGGGCGCGCATTTTTCGCTGCCGCGAAAATCGAACCTCTCGCATATCGCTGGAGCATCGAGGGCGAAGTGCCCCGTTCACGCGGCATGGGCAGCAGCGTCACCGTGCGCCTCGGCGTGCTTCACGGCCTCAACGAACTCGCCGGAAAACCGCTCGACCCCACGCAACTCTTCGAACTCTGCGCGCAACTCGAAGGCCACCCCGACAACGCCGCGCCCGCAGCATTCGGCGGATTCACAGTCGCACGCGCCGGCTCGGAAACAATGCGCTGCGAAGTCGCACCCGAGCTGCGCTTCATCCTGCTCATCCCCGATTTTGAAGTCTCCACGCCCGAAGCCCGCCGCATCCTGCCGGACACCCTGCCGCGCCGCGATGCCGTGCTCAGCGCCACCAACGCCTGCCGCATCACCGCCGCGTTTCTTCAAAAACGCTACGATCTCCTGCGCGGCGCATTCGCTGACGGACTCCACCAGCCCTACCGCGAACCACTCGTCCCCTTTCTCAGCGCAGCCATCGCCGCCGGCGAAAAAGCCGGCGCTCTCGGTGGATTCCTCAGCGGCAGCGGCTCCACGATCTGCTGCCTCACATTAGAAAACGAACACGACGTCGCCAACGCCATGCTCGAAACCGCGCCACCCGGAACGCACCTCGTCACCACCTCCGCCGAAAATGCGGGGACGTGTGTGCTTGCCGAAGCGTGACTGGTGACTAGTGAATGGTGATTAGTCGCAAGCGCGCTTGCACCACCAGTCACTATTCACCATTCACTAGTCACCAAAATGGCCCTGCGCGACACACTCGACCGCTTTGAGCAGTTCGCCACCGACGTCATCCTCGAACGCCGGTTCGGCAAGCGCGCCATGCTGCTGCGATGGTTCCTTTACGCACTCTCGTGGATTTTTCGCGGAGTGGTGCAACTACGACTGTGGCTCTA
>CAMBOD010000382.1 GCA_945868985.1 Prosthecobacter debontii
CTGCGTCTCGATGAACAGCTCGTCCACAATCTGCCGGCAATCATCGGGGAAAAATCCGAGGTCCACTCCGAGTTTGATGTAGCTCAGAAGATTCAGTGCCTCCTTGCTCGCCATGCTGTGCGCATGGCGCAGGATTCCGTAGGCGCGCCCCACGTTATCGAGGAGCGTCACCAGTTTTTTTTGCAGCAGCCCCATCCGCGCGTTTTCCTCGTGATGAATAACCTGCTCGATGACCTTGTTCAGCCGGGCGATGATTTCCCCCTCCTCCTCGCCAAGTGTGATCTGGTTCGAGATTTGGAATAAATTTCCCAGCGCCTCAGTGCCCTCGCCGTAAAGCCCGCGCACGGCGAGTCCCACTTTGTTCACCGCCTGGATCACCTGGTTGATCTGCTCGCTGAGCACCAGCCCCGGCAAATGCATCATCGCGCTCGCACGCATTCCGGTTCCCACATTCGTCGGGCACGCGGTGAGAAAGCCGAGCTTCGTGTGAAATGCAAAGTCCAGCTTGTCGCCCAACTCGGAGTCCACCTTGTCAATCATCTTGAACGCGCTCTTCAACTGCAGCCCCGAACGAATCGCCTGCATCCGCAGATGATCCTCCTCGTTGATCATGATCGAGAGCGTCTGCTTCTTGTTCATCACCACCGCAGAGCCGACACCCTTCGCCGCGTGCTCGCGGGAAATGAGATGCCGCTCCACGAGCACCTGTTTTTCCAGCGCGCTTAAATCCTGCGAAAATACCGAGTGCGACTCCGCCATCTCCGGCAGAACCTCCACGGCGGGCTTAACACATTCCAGAACTCCGATGCGATCCGGCTTCTTCGCCCAGCCGGGGAAAGGAAAGTTGCGTAGATTGCGCGCGAGTCGCACGCGACTGCTCACCACGATCTGACTCTGCGGCCCGTCGCCCCGCAGCCATTCGCCGGAGCTTGAGAGGATATTGTGAATGGACATGGCCGGAAGATGCGAAGTGCGCGTGCGAAGTGCAAGTGCCGCAAACTTCAAATCGCGCGCAGTGCGGCGGCGAGGGTGCTGATTTGCTGCGTGGTGTGGCGGGCGGAAATCGTGACGCGCAGACGCGCAGCATCGCGTGGGACGGTGGGGTAGCGGATGGCGGGGACGTAAATGCCGCGCTCGGCGAGTTGCTCCGCAGCGGCGAGGGCGCGTTCACTTTCACCGAGGATAATGGGGATGATGGCGCTTTGGATTTTGCGTCCTTCGGCGAAGTGCTGCGGCATTTCGTCGGCGAAGTGCGCGAGGTTTTTCCAGAGTTGCTCGCGGCGGCGCTCGCCTTCATCGCTGAGCATCCACTCGATTGCGGCATTAGCGGCGGCGGCGATAGCGGGCGGCGGTGAGGTGCTGTAGATGAAGCTGCGCGCGCGGTTGACGAGCAAATCCACCAGCCGACGCGATCCCGCGATGTAGCCGCCAGCGACGCCAAGCGCCTTGCTGAGGGTGCCCATCTGGATATCCACCTCGCCTTCGAGTTGGAGCGCGTCGGCGAGGCCGCGGCCATTGCGTCCGAGGACACCGACGGCGTGTGCTTCATCCACGAGCAACAATGCGCCGAGTCTGTTTTTGATTTCGACGATTTCAGCGAGCGGCGCGCGGTCGCCGTCCATGCTAAAGACAGCTTCGGTGACGACCACAATGCGCCCGTCGGGATGATTCGTGCGCGCCCAGTCGAGATGACTTTCGAGTTTACCGAGGTGGTTGTGTGGAAACACACGGAGCGTCGCGCCACTGAGTCGCGCGCCGTCAATAAGCGAAGCGTGGCAGAGCTTGTCCAAAATGATCACATCGCCTTCGCGGCAAAGCGCGCCGAGTGCACCGACCGCCGCCGCGTAGCCGCTGGAGAAACAAAGCGCGGCCTCGGTGCCTTTGAATTTTGCAAGCGTCTCCTCCAGCTTCGTGTGCGGTGCGAGCGTGCCGCAGATGAGCCGTGATGCGCCGCTTCCCACACCGTAGCGATCAATCGCCGCTTTCGCCGCTTCGCGTAATGCAGGCTCTGTTGCTAGACCGATGTAGTCGTTCGACGCGAAGTTGAGCAACGACTTTCCCGCCTGTTCGATCTCGGGCTGCTGCGGCGAATCAAAAGTGCGCAGCTTTCGTAAGAGCGAACGTGAGCGGAGTTCGCTGAGATCGTCGTCGAAAGTTGCCATGGCCTTGCGGACTTCGCCGCCGCTCAGTTTCCAGCGGGCTGCGTTTTCATTTGGTAGAGCCCCCAATTGAGCATCCGGTAGCTGTCATTCCAGATGTCCTGACGATGCCGTTCGCCGAGGACGATACAGATGATGTGCCTTCCGCCTTCATTCGCGCTGGATATGAGGCAATGACCCGAGGCGCTTGTGTAGCCAGTCTTCATGCCATTGCAGACTCCCAAGTATTTCAGGAGTTTGTTCGTGTTTTCATAGACGAGGCTTTTTCCAGCAGGCGTGCGCCAGGTGAGTGTTCGAGTGGAGATAATTCCACGGATGACACGATTGCGGTAAGCGTGCAGCGCGAGGCGGGCCATATCGCGTGCGGTGCTGTATTGACCGGGCTCGGTAAGGCCGTTGGGGTTTACAAAATGCGAACGCTTCATGCCGATTTCACGGGCCTTTGCGTTCATCTTATCAGCGAATGCCTCGTAGCTTCCGGCGCTGTCGCGAGCGAGGCAACGGGCGACGTCGTTCATGCTTTTTACCAGCAAAATTCTGAGCAGGTCATAGCGTTTGTAAATATCACCACCGCGCAGACCGAGCTTGGTTGGCTCGCACGCGGAGTCTGCGGATTCGACGCGGATATTGCCATTGAGGTCGCCCTCCTCGGCGATGATGAGGCCCGTGAGAAGCTTTTGCGTGCTGGCGACACCCCGCGGCTCGTCGGCATTTTTTTCATAAAGAACGCGGCCTGTGACAGCGTCACACAGCATCACAGCCTGTGCGGAAGTGCCGGGGAATACGCTCGGATCATTGGCATCCGGCACGGCGAACGGACGTGCAACACCGGGTGTCTCAGGCTTATTGACCGTGGTCGAACGGCGCGGTTTGGCGGCGGATTTCTTCTCTGCGGAGTGCGCAGGCGAAATGCTGATAATGAGTGCGAGAAGGATCGCGGCGATACGGCTCATGATTCGTGCGGTAGCTACGGTGAATGTCGCCACGAAGCAAGCGCGGGGGTCACTCGAATTTTTTTGCGAGAGCGGCGTCGGGCGGAGCACCGAGTTCAAGTGCCTTTTCAT
>CAMBOD010000383.1 GCA_945868985.1 Prosthecobacter debontii
CGCTAGCCAGAGCGGGAAATTGCCGGCATAGTGCTCGATGAGGAAGCCGATGAAGCGCTCGTGCGTGCCGAGCGGCGCGCGGTGGATGCAGAGCGGGGTCTGCTGCGTGTTGTCGCTCGCGCGGTAGTTGAGCCCAAAACGCGCCGGCACGGCGAAGTCCACCTGGTTGGTGGCGATGGTGAATTCCTTTCCGATGGCGCTCCACACCTGCACGTCAATCTTCGGCCCGTAAAAGGCAGCTTCGTTCGCCACTTCGACGTAGTTGATGCCGGATTTGATGAGGACGCTGCGCACCATGTCTTCGGTTTTTTTCCAAAGCGCGGGCTCGTCCACGAATTTTTGCCCGAGCTTGGCCGGGTCGTGCGTGGAGAAGCGCATCTGGTATTTTTCAAAGCCGAAGATGCGGAAGTATTTTAAATACATCTCATTCACCGCGCGGAATTCGTCCTCGAACTGCGCCTCGGTGCAGTAAATATGGGCGTCGTTCATCTGCATCGAGCGCACACGCATGAGGCCCATCAATTCGCCCGATTGCTCGTAGCGGTAGCAGGTGCCGTATTCGGCGAGACGCAGCGGCAAATCGCGATAGCTGCGCGGCACTGCGCCGAAAATTTTGTGATGATGGGGGCAGTTCATCGCTTTGAGGTAATACTTCTTCGGCGCGGCGGTGAAGCTGAGCTGTGAGTCCGCTTTTTGCAGATTCTGAAAAGCCTCCTTCACCTCGGCAGACGCGGTGTCGGCATCAATCCCGGCTTTGATACGGGCGAGCATCTCGGGGTCTTCGGGTGAAATATTGCGCGTCTCCTCGAGTTGATCGCGGATGTAGAGCGCGAGCACGCTCAGCGCTTCGGCCCGCATTTTCACGATGGGCTCACGCTGCCCGCGTTCCTCGTCGAGTTCCATCGGCGGGAACATGCTTTCCTCGTAATACGGCAGATGCCCGCTCGTGAGATACATGTTCTCCCGCGCGAGGTGCGGCGTGCGGACGCGATCGTATCCGGCGGCGAACTCCGTTTCCTTCGCCAGCTTTTCCAATTCCTCGATGAGCACCGTGCCATTTGGCAGCCACAGCGGGAGGCCGGGGCCTACGTCGTCGTCGAACGTGAATAGCTCCATCTCCTTGCCGAGCTTGCGGTGGTCGCGCTTCTTCGCCTCTTCGAGCATCGTGAAATACTCTTCGAGCTGCGTCTTGTTTTTGAACGCCGTGCCGTAGATGCGCTGGAGCTGTGGGTTTTTCTCGTCGCCCTTCCAGTAGGCGCTCGCGACGTGCGTGAGCCGGAACGCGCCGATGTTTCCCGTGCGCATCACGTGCGGCCCCGCGCACAGGTCGAGGAAGTCGCCGTTGCGGAAAAGCGAGATTTCCTCGCCCTCCGGGATGTCCGCGAGATTGCCGATTTTGAATTTGCTCGGATTCCCCGGACGTTCGCTCAAGCCGCCGAGCCGTCCGCTTTCCGCCATCGCGATTGCCTCCGCGCGCGTCACGACTGTGCGCTCGAAAACGTTGTTCGCTTTGATCTCCTTTTTCATCTCCTCCTCGATGCGCGGGAAATCCTCCGGCGTGATGCGGTGCGCCATATCGAGGTCGTAGTAAAAGCCGTTCTCCACCGGCGGCCCCGCAGCGAATTGTGCATCGGGCCAGATGCGCAGAATGGCCGTGGCGAGCACGTGCGCCGCGCTGTGGCGGAGCCGCTCAATGTCGGTCATCGCGTTGCGTTGTTCGAGAGATTTGCGTTCGTCGGACATAAAATGGGGCGCGAAGCTAGCGGAAGCACGCCGGGCAGCAAGAGCGGAGCGGTGCCTCTCTTCACACACGTAAAAGCGCGCTGGCAAACGCTCCTAAAATCTCCGCGCTCCGCGCGACGGGCTTGCTTGGTGCGCTTGGTGCCTCCGCCATTTTCGCAACGGGAAGCGGCGCTGCCGCAAATTCGGCGCGCGATTTCTGCGAGAAGAGAACAGGGAGCGCGGCGATGGTAAGGACGATGATGGGCGTCGAATGGCTCGGGCCGCCGCCCATGATGGTCGTGCGCACGCCATTGGGGTCTATGAACGTCCTATCTTCGGACGGCGGAGGGAACGCGACCTTCGAGGCCTGCCACGCAAACAGACAGAAAAGAATCCCCACGAGGTAAAACCAAGCCCACCTTTTACGCCGCAGTAAACCAATGCCTGCCATAAAACTCACAGGTGGCCCGGCGACAACGATGAGCCAGTCCAGCACCCCCCGGTGGATGTGCCATAACTGCGAACCAGCAACATGAGGAATGAGATGATGCTGATCGGCGTAAGAACAGCGCCCACTACAATCACTACCCACGCCAAAGCGGTGACTAAAACGGAGCGCGTCGGCGGCTGTGCGATAGGTGCAGGCTCAGAGGTCATTGCGTGGTAGTTGCATAAATGAAGCTGTAAGAAAGACTCAAAATTGACGCGATGAGAGTGAAAACAGGTCAGCGGAAAATCAAACTGAGCCACTACCAAGCCGAGGGTGCTTACACTAGACGAAGTGTAACGTCGTCTGAGATGAGGCTGAGTTCAATCGGTGTGGCGCTCGCCGTGTAAAGGACGCCGGCGATTTTCACCGGGCCGATGCTTTCCGCGACGAAGCCGAAGTGATCGCCCGCCGCTGTGGTGCCGAGCACCTGGCCTTTGATGGTGATGGCGGTGATGCGCGCGATGGCGGGCGTGCCGGTGGCGGGGATGGTGTCGTCTGCGCTGGCAAATTGCATATCTGCACCGCGGCTCACGCCGGCTGCGATGGACGAGGCGATCCAGTCGCCGCCGACAGTGACGGGGCCGAGAACGGGGTCGGCATTTTCCACGACCATGGTGCTGCGAATGCCACCGGTGATGAGGCCATTGGTGACGCTGCCTTTCACCGCGAGGCTGGTAAAACCGGACTTTGTGAAACCGGCAGTGAGCGCGAAGACGAGGTGCGCGGGATCGCTGGTGGTGCCGCGGATGTCGCCGCCGATCTTCACGATGCCGGCGCTTTCGCGGATGCTGAGCAGTAAATTACCGCCGGAGCCGCGCGCGACGAGGTCGCCGCCGATGGTGATGCTCTTTGCGTTGAGGCCGATTACGCTGTCCTGATTCATGCTGGTGCTGCCGAAGATGGTGCCGCCGATCTTCACGACGCCGAGGCCCCGCGCGGCGGTGATTTTGCCGCTGTGGAGGGAGCCACCAATCGTGACCGCGTCGAAGCCGCCATTGGGCGAGCGAAGTT
>CAMBOD010000384.1 GCA_945868985.1 Prosthecobacter debontii
GCGCGGAAATCGGAGGCGAAATCATCCTCGCCGAGAGCACAGAACGCACAGCGTCCAGTTCCACAAAACTCCGCATCGCCGTCTGCCCCGGCGCGGAATACGGAGGAGCTAAACGCTGGTTGCCGGAGCGATTTGCGGAAGTGATCCAGTCCTTCAGCGCGGAGCGTGATTGCGAGTGGACGCTCGTCGGCACGTATAAAGATCGTGTGGTCGCAGACGAAATTCTCACACACGCCAAGCACCCCGCCAACGCCACAAACCTCTGCGGCCAGACTTCACTTGAACAACTCATCGCCCGCCTTCGCGCCAGCGACGTTCTGCTCACCAACGACACCGGCACCATGCACCTCGCCGCACTTCTCGGTGTCCGCACTGTCGCGATTTTTGGAAGCACCGAGCCCGCGCTCACCGGTCCGCTCGGCCCCGGCCATGTCGTGCTGCGTCACAAAGTCGAATGCAGCCCGTGCTTTCTACGCGAGTGCCCGATTGATTTCCCCTGCATGAAAGCCATCGAGTCCCACGAAGTAGTCACCGCAATCCGCACGATGACTGAAGCAAAATAAAACACCCCGGCCTTCGCAAAAAGGCAGGGGTGTTTTAAAAGAGCGAACGACGGACCTGCAATTGCCGGGCCGTCGGGGGGAGATCAGAGTTTGCTCTCGTATTCGACCAGCCGAGCGAGGGCATCCAGGAAATCCCGGAACGCCGCTGCGGGCAGCATGACCGTATCGCGGCGACCACCGACATCCTCGGTGATTTTCATGAACCTGCCGCGCTGGTTTTCTTTGAGATCGAGGAAGAACACCTTGCGATCAATCGTTACTTTTTCGGAAGCGATTGGTTCGGAAGCCATCCTTGGCCCGGAATTGTCGTCGTCTGTCATGTAGGTTTATTGGTTTTTACTTCTCCCGCAACCGCACCCAGGGGCTGGGGGCCGCCACGGAAGATGGGGCAGACTAGTGACCATTTTGCGGTGTGCAACTGGCAAATGCGTCATCCTTTTGCCGCCGCTTTTATCGCAATCCGACCGCCATTCGCACGCGTTCCATCGTGCGCACAGCCACGGCGCGCGCCCGCTGTGCACCATCGTGGAGCACCTTTTCCACGTGTCCGGGATCAGCGGCGAGGGCCGCGCGTTTTTCGCGCATTGGGCGGAAAAATTCCCACAGCGCTTCAAAAAGTCGCTTTTTGAAATCCCCGTAGCCTGTGCCGCCGACGCGGAAATCTTCTTCCAGTTTTGCCACCTCCGCATCGCTCGCGAAGAGGCGATATAACGCGACAATCGTGGAGCCGGTCGGATCTTTCGGCGATTCGACGGGCGTCGAGTCCGTCACGATGCCCATGATTTTTTTGCGCAGCGGCTTCTCGTCTTCAAACAGCGGGATCGTGTTGTTGTAGCTCTTGCTCATCTTCTGCCCGTCGAGCCCGATCACGGTCGCGACATTTGGCAGGATGCTCGCCTCGGGCACGGTGAAAATCGGCGCACTTTTGGCGTAAAGACGGTTCATGAGCGAAGCGAGATCGCGTGTTACTTCCACGTGTTGCTTTTGATCGCGCCCCACGGGCACAACGTTCGAATCGTAGAGCAAAATATCCGCAGCCATCAGCACCGGATAGGCGAACAGACCGTGGTTCGGCGTCCTGTCCTTTGCGACGTGATCTTTATACGCGTGGCAATTTTCGAGCATCGGCATCGGCGTCACGCACGACAGAATCCACGCCAGTTCCGTGTGCTCCGGCACATCGCTCTGGCGAAAGAGCACGGCCCTCGCAGGGTCGAGCCCGCACGCGAGGAAATCGAGCGCAACGCCGCGTGTGTGAGCGCGCAAGTCGGCAGCATCACGCACCGTCGTGAGCGCGTGGTAATCTGCGATGAAATAGAACGCCTCGCCCTGATCCTGCAAAGCGATGCACGGGCGCATCATCCCGAAATAATTACCGAGATGCGGCGCGCCAGTCGGCTTGATGCCGGAGAGAATGCGTTTCATTTGCGTAGAAAATGCGAGGACGAGGCGCGCGCTGTCGAGTGCCGAGTGAAGTTGAGCGCTTGTGAAATTCTCTGCGGAACGATTGAACAACTGGTAGCCAAGGCGCGTCCTTTGCTAAAACAAACCCATGAAAGCGAACCTGCTCCGACTGTTGTGCCTGCTGCTCTGCCTTTCAGCGAACTCGTTCGCAAAGCCGGTAATCGTCATTGATGCAGGCCACGGCGGTCAGGACCGCGGCGGGATGCCCGGCCAGCGCATTCCAGAAAAAGGTTACTGCCTCGATGTCTCCAAGCGGCTGGAGATCGCGCTAAAGCGCGCGGGCTTTCAGACAGTGATGACGCGCCGCAGCGATGTGTTCATTCCACTCGGCGACCGCAGCGCCATCGCAAATCAATACCGCGGTTCCGTCCTCGTAAGTATTCATTTCAACGGCGCAGCGAACTACGACGCACATGGCATCGAAACCTACTACCATCACGGACGCGACAGCGCCGCGCTCGCAAGCGCCATCCATCGCAGCGTGCTCGCCGCGACCGGCGAAGAAGAACGCCGCATTCGCACACGTGGCTTCCATGTTTTGCGACGCACACGCGGCACCGCCGTCCTTTGCGAACTCGGCTTTCTAACCAACAAGACTGAGGCACGCCGCATTGACTCCAGCAGCTACAGGCAGAAGCTAGCCGAAGCCATTGCGAGGGCGATCGTCTCGCGCTATCGCTGAAATTCCGAACGGATTACCAACATGATTCTCTCTTGCGCGGCGATGAAAGCCCTTGAGGAAAAAAAGTTCGCTGCTGGCGTATCGCCGGAGTTCCTCATGGAGCTGGTCGGCCATCAGATGGCGCTCGCGGTGCGGCAGTTTTTTCCACGGCCCGGCGTGTGCCTCGCTGTTATTGGAAAAGGCAACAATGGTGGCGATGCGCTCGTCGCAGCGCGGCATCTCGTAGCGATGGGTTGGGAAGTGAGGCTCATTCCCGCATACGCGGAAAAGGAATGGGGGCCGCTTCAACAGCAAAAATTTAAAGAGGCCATCGGTTGCCACGCCGACACGCCAGCAGCTTTGCAGCAATCCGCTGGTCGCCCGCTCATCGTGCTCGATGGTCTGCTCGGCATCGGCGCGAAGGGAGCGTTGCAAGAACCCGTCAGTTCGCTGACCCGCGCAATCAACCAGCTCCGTTCCACCAGCAACGCCCACGTTTTTGCGCTCGATCTGCCGACGGGGCTCGATGG
>CAMBOD010000385.1 GCA_945868985.1 Prosthecobacter debontii
CAACAAGAGGACGAATTTCATGGATGTGCTCGTGCAACTCAAATGGCTGAAGGACGAGAACGCCGCTCCTGCCGGGAAGAGCGGGGGTAGTCAGTAGCAGTTGCGGGCACTTGCTCTTGCACTCGCGGGGTTTTCGCCCGATACGTGCCGCCCATTTTTCATGTCATTGCAGCTTTCAGAAATCTCGCCCGATGAGGTGAAGCGGTTGGCGGCGGAGTTTGAATCCGCATCGCTCACCGATGTGCTCGGCTGGATTTGGAACAAGTTCGGCACTCGCGCGGCGGTTGGGACGAGTTTTCAGGGGGCAGGTCTGGTGATGATTGATCACGCGATCAAAGCCGGTTTCCGGTTCCCGATTTTCACACTCGATACGAATTTGCTCTTCCCAGAAACCTACGAGTTGAAGTCACGGCTGGAGAAACACTGGGGCATCGAAATCGAAGCCATGCAGCCCGCGCAGACCGTTGAGGAGCAGGCGGCGGAGTATGGCGCGGAGCTTTGGGAAAAAGCACCCGATGTGTGCTGCACATTGCGCAAAGTGGTGCCGTTGCAAAAAAAACTCAGCACGCTCGCCGTGTGGATCACCGGGCTGCGCCGCCAGCAGAGCGACACCCGCGAACGCACGCAGATCGTCGAGTTGTATCACTTCGATGTGCTGCGGGATCTCTACATTTTGAAGGCAAACCCGATGGCGACCTGGTCGCGCGAAGCGGTTTGGGAATACATCAAAGCCAACGGTATCCCCTACAATGCACTCCATGATCGCGGCTATCGCAGCATCGGCTGCTGGCCATGCACGCGTCCTACCGACGACGGCAGCGGTGGCGCTGTTGGAGGAGGAGGAGGAGGCAGCGGTGGCGGGGATAATGAACGCGCAGGCCGCTGGACCGGCTTCGATAAAAGCGAGTGCGGTATCCACACTTTCCTCGGGGAAAGTATCTGATCCGCCAGCAACACTCCCGCCGTGGACTACGCCCGGCCGAGGTAACTGCCGTCCTCTGTGTTCACTTTGATTTTCTCGCCTTCCTTGATGAAGAGCGGGACTTGGATGCCCTTGCCGGTTTCGAGCACGGCGGCTTTCTGCACGTTGTTCGCGCTGTCGCCACGCACGCCTTCAGGCGACTCGGTCACGGTGAGGATGACGGTGCTCGGCAGTTCGAGGCTCGCGGCCTTGCCTTCGACATAGAGAACTTCGACGCGCTGGTTCTCGGTGAGATAATCGCGCACGCCGCCGACGAACGATTCATCAAAACTGATCGTCTCGAAAGTTTCGGGATCCATGAAGTGATAGCCCGACGTGTCCTTGTAGGAGTAATCAATTTTTTTGCGCTCCACCTCGACGAGATCCACTTTATCGGTGCTACCGAAGCGCACATCGGCGCTTTTGCCGGTGCCGATGTAGCGGATGATGAGTTGCACAAAAGCGCGCAGGTTGCCCGGTGTGCGGTGCATGATTTCGAGCACAATCGCGGGGTTGCTGTTGTAGCGGATGCACATTCCTTTGCGGAGATCGTTGGCGTTGGCCATGGCTGGTAAGTTGAGAGTTGGTGTTAAAGTTGTTTGCCCGCTCTGGCGGGAAAAAGGGCGCGCACTATGCCCCGACGAATATGGCTGGCAAGTGCGGAGTTCAGTGCCTCTCCGTTCGCCGTGCTGGTATTTTTTGTCGCGATGCTGAATCGTCCGCGCCCATGAAACTGCCGGTCATTCTTTCTGCGCTCGTCCTTTCCGCCACTCTGCACGCTGACGATGCGGTGAAAGTGGACGGCTTCACGTTCAAACAAACGCTCGGAGGGATGACGCAGTATCAACTCGATGCGAACGGGCTGCGGGTTTTGTTGAAGGCGGACAAGTCGGCGCCGGTGGTGACGTTCATGGTGACGTATCACGTCGGCTCGCGGAATGAGGTGACGGGGACGACGGGAGCGACGCATTTGCTGGAGCATTTGATGTTCAAGGGCACGGAGCGGTTTAATCGCAGCAAGGGCACTGGTTTTGATCAGGTGCTGGAGCGGGTGGGTGCGGAGACGAATGCGACGACGTGGCTGGATCGCACGAATTATTTTGCTACGGTGCCGACGAATGCGCTGCCGCTGCTGGTGGAGATCGAGGCGGATCGAATGCGAAATCTTTCGCTCATCGAGGAGGATCGCAGGCCGGAGATGACGGTGGTGCGGAATGAATTCGAGCGCGGGGAAAACAATCCCATCGGTGCGCTGGACAAGGAACTTTGGGCGGCGGCGTTTCAGGCGCACCCGTATCACCACGACACGATTGGATGGAGGAGTGACATCGAGAAGGTGCCGATTACGAAGCTGCGGGAGTTTTACGACACGTTTTACTGGCCGAACAATGCGACGGTGACGGTGATTGGAAATTTCGAGTCGGCGTTGGCGCTGGAGGCGATCAAGCAGCACTACGGCGCAATTCCGAAGGCCCCGCACGCATTCCCGGAAGTTTACACGGAAGAGCCGGAGCAGAGTGGACCGCGCAGGGTGATGGTGCGTCGTGCGGGTGAACTGGGTGTGGTGGCGCTGTCTCACAAAATTCCGCAGGGCACGCACGCGGACTTTCCCGCAATCGAAGTGCTGAGCGCGATCCTCACGCAGGGAAAGACGAGCCGCTGCTATCGTGCGCTGACGGACAAAAATCTGACACTGGAAGTGGACGCGCAGACTTCGTTCACGCGCGACCCGTCGCTGCACACCACCTACGCTGTGCTGGCCAATGGCGCGAAGCACGAGGATGTGGAAAAGCGTCTGGTCGCCGAGATCGAGCGGGTGAAAAAAGATGGTGTTACAGCAGTCGAGGTGGAGACGGCTGCGGCGGGATTGCTGACCGAGCAGGCGTTCGCGCGCGACGGCAGTTTTGCACAGGCGCAGGCGATCAATGAGTGCATCGCGGTCGGCGACTGGACGCTGTTCGTATCGCTCGGCGACAAAATCAAAGCGGTGACGCCTGCGGACGTGCAGCGGGTTGCCAAAAAGTATTTCATCGAAAAGCACAGCGTCACCGGTTGGTTCGTGCCCGTTGATGGCGGCGACGATGCACCCGTTGTGAATGCGGCGAAGCCCGCGCAGGAAAAATTTCAGCCCAAGCAAGTGCTCCCGCCGAAGCCGCCGGAGAAGGAACTCGCTCCACCTGCTACGACGGATTTTGCGAAACGAGTGGTGCGCGAGAAAGTCGCTGGGATTGATGTGCTCGTGTGCGCCGCAGAG
>CAMBOD010000386.1 GCA_945868985.1 Prosthecobacter debontii
CCGTGGGGCTCGCCGACCGCGCGGACCATTTCCCAAATCAGCTCTCCGGCGGGCAGCAGCAGCGCGTGGCCATCGCGCGTGCGCTGTGCAACGAACCGGCGCTCATCCTTGCCGACGAGCCCACGGGCAATCTCGATACGCGCACCAGCATCGAGATCATGGGCGTCTTTCAAAAGCTCAACGACAGCGGAATTACGATCATGATGGTGACGCACGAGCCGGACATCGCAGCTTTCACCAAGCGCAACATCGTGATGCGCGATGGAGTCATCCTCACTGACAAGCTGGTCGAGCACCGGCATTTCGCAGCCGCTGAATTGAATCAGCCCGGCGCACCGCAAAGCGCCGTGACTGCGGCCTGAACAATCCTGACCGTGAAACACACCGCCACCATTCGCATCGCCCTGCGCGCACTTCGCCGCAACAAACTGCGCACCGCGCTCACGATGCTTGGAATCATCATCGGCGTTGGTGCCGTCGTGGCGATGGTCGGCATCGGCGCGGGCGCGAAAGCGCAAGTCGAGGCACAGATTGCCACGCTCGGGCAGAACGTGATCCTCGTCATGTCGGGCACCACCACCGCGAGCGGAATTCGCACGGGGTGGGGCAGCGCTGGCACTTTGAAAGTGGAGGACGCAGACGCCATCGCCCGCGAAATCTCCGGCGTCGCCGCAGTCAGCCCGGAGGTTCGCTCAGCCATGCAGGTGGCTGCGGGCAACCAGAACGCAATGACGCAGATTCTCGCTGAGGGCTCCGACTATTTCACCATTCGGCAGTGGCCTTTTAAAAGCGGAGGATCGTTCACCGAGCAGGACGTGCGCGGTGCCAACAAGGTATGCGTGATCGGCCAGACGACGGCGCGCACGCTCTTCGGCGACGCCGACCCAGTCGGCGAGATCATCCGCATCAAACAAGTTCCTTTCATCATCACCGGCGTGTTGATGCCGAAGGGAATGTCCATGATGGGAAGCGACCAGGACGACGTCGTGATTCTCCCCTACACCAGCGCGATGAAGCGCGTGATGGGGCAGACGATGTTGCGCGGGATCAACATCCAGGCCACGAGTGCGGACGTGCTGCTGCAAGTGCAGGATCAGATCACCACATTGCTCAGGCAAAGGCACCGCATTCAGCCAGGCCGGGACGACGACTTCACCGTGCGCGGCCAGCAGGACATCGCCGCAATGGCGACCGAGCAATCTAAGACCATGACCATCCTCCTCGCCGCCGTGGCGGGCGTATCACTCGTCGTCGGCGGCATCGGCATTATGAACATCATGCTCGTGAGCGTCACGGAGCGCACTCGCGAAATCGGCATCCGCATGGCCGTCGGCGCGCACGGGCGCGACATCCTTCTTCAATTCCTCATCGAAAGCATCACCCTCAGCTCCCTGGGCGGGCTCATCGGAATCTTGCTCGGCATCCTCTCCTCCTACCTGCTCTCCACCATCGCCCACTGGCCGACGATGGTTTCCCCCGCATCCATCGTCGTGGCATTTCTCTTCAGCGCCGGCGTGGGCATCTTCTTCGGCTACTACCCCGCGCAAAAAGCCGCCGCCCTCGACCCAATAGAAGCGCTCCGCTACGAATAGATATACACGTGCGGGAGAAAACGCTGCACGTGCTGGTGAACTACATTCGAGCGTGACAGTCACGTTCATCGAGTCGCAAACTTCAGCGCCAGCCCGCGCGCATCCGGCACCTAGCTGGAGATGAGCCTACTCTCGAACTGCCTTCACGGGTCCGGTTCATTGTTTTTTCATTCAAGGGAGGTCGAGATAGAGCGTCTGGTCCACGTCATCAGGTTCGAAATCGGCAAGGTATGGGCGCGCGATTCTAAAGTAGGAAAGCCAACGCATCTTAGTCGGTGGGAAGGGGGCTCCGATTTGCTCGCGAATTTCAGAGTTTAGCCTGTCACTGGGTAGAACTGTTTGACGTCCTCTTTCCAAATTCAACTTAGAGTTATATTGTAGTTTGACGATTCTGTAGCGGGGGAGGCTCGCACCTTTACAAAAGAAAAACAATTTTTCACGCCTGCACTCATACTGTCTTAACGAAGCGGTGCGAGGTTCATGCCTACCAAGCCATGAGCACGCACATCCAAATCATCCGCAACGAAGTCACGAACATCCGCATCAATGACACGACGGCGGTGCTGGCGTGGAGGGATCATCGGGATGAGGCGGCTGTGCATTGGCTGCGCGAAAAATACTATCCGCTGCTGGCGGAGCTTGCGGTGCAGTTGTTCGAGCGTCGGGAGTTGGTGGAGCGTGTGGTGCATACGGCGTTTGAGCGGGGGCTGGAGGTTGTCGAGCAGGATGAAGTGCTGCCGCCTTTGATGACGCTGTTCACGGGGATGGCGTTCCGGGTGTGTGCGGATATTCAGTGCGAGTGGCTGGCGGTGGCGGCATAAGGCCGGGTCGGTAAGGCTGGCGCGGGAATGCCAGCGTTGTGAATTGCGTAGAATTCACGAATTCAATGGTTGATCGAATTGAGCGAATGCTGGATGCATCTTGCTCCCAATCAGCAACAGCCTTCAACAGTAACCCATCATACCCCGAATTTTCCAGTGGCCGCCAACGACGATTACATACTCGAAGCACTCAAAGACACTCTGCTCCTTTCCGATGACGTAATTCAGTTTGCGCGGGAAGAGGCGGATAACAGCAGCGGCCGGAGCACGGTGGATGTGCTCATGGAGCAGGGTGTGATCACACAGGATGATGTTGCGCGCGCTGTGGCTTCGACGGCTGCGATGGATTTCGTCATGATCGACGATTTACAGATTCCGCTGGAAATTACATCACTCATCAAGCCCGACATCGCGAGGCGCTACCGAGTGGTGCCGATTTCCAAGAGCGACGTAGGCGGGGTCGTGGTGGCTGTGGATAATCCGCTGAATTTCGATTCGCTCGATTCCATCCAGACAATCCTCCAGCGCGACGTGGAGTTTGTCTGCACGACGCCGACCTCGATGAGCACTGCGTTGATGAAATACTACGGCACCGCTGAGGATGCCGTAGCTTCGATGGAAAATCTCGTCGGCGATATCATGATCGGCGACACTGCGGTGAGCGTGGAGGGAGCCGAGGGAGAAAAGGGTGACGCACCGATCATTAAGCTCGTCACCATGATACTCATAGAGGCCTACAACATGCGGGCTTCGGATATTCACATCGAACCGCTGGAAAAACGGCTCCGCATTCGCTTCC
>CAMBOD010000387.1 GCA_945868985.1 Prosthecobacter debontii
GGTTTTCCAAGCACGCGGCCTTCAAAAAAAACTTCCGTGTCCACACCGATTACAACTGCGGCGGGACGCACGACTGCACGAGCTTTAGCCCGGGCATTGGCGAGGACGGTCTCGCCGGGCGATAGGTGAGCAGGCGCAATTTCCTCCACGTCGCGTGGAACGATGACTTCGAAAGTGTAGTCGTGCTCCTCCAGCAGCGCCCGCCTGCGCGGTGAGGAAGACGCCAGAATAAGCAAAGGCCGGGTTTTCGGCCCGGCCTTGCTTGTGAGTGAAGGTTTGTGTTTTCGCCGGGCCATTTACTTCGCGCCGGGAAGCGTGGGCATCTTCATTTCGTTGTAGCCCTGCGGAGCGACAAATTCACTGTCAGCCACGGGATCCTGCGAAACTTTCACGAGCGTTGTTGTCATGTTGCCTACCGGAGTTTTGATTTCTGTTTTCACAGTCATGCCGGGCACGTCCATTTTGCTTGGGTCAAAACCTCCAGGCGCTGCATTGCTCATTTTGTTCATCTGGTCTTTGATGATTTGCGCGTCTGGAAAATCCTTCGCTACCCACAGCTTTCCACTGGTTCCACCCAAGTTGAATTCATAGACCTCGGTATCCCACGCGCCGACTTTTTCCTTCGTTCCGGTGGCTTTTGGTTTCTCGATTTTACTCGGGTCA
Organism: Prosthecobacter debontii; assembly: GCA_945868985.1. Classification (GTDB taxonomy): domain Bacteria; phylum Verrucomicrobiota; class Verrucomicrobiia; order Chthoniobacterales; family Chthoniobacteraceae; genus SXWH01. The sequence goes on from CAMBOD010000387.1 coordinate 664, forward strand.
ATGCCCGCTGCTTTTTGCGCAGCCTCGGCCTGTTTCTTCGCGTCGTTCATGTTCATTTTCATCGCCATTTTCTGCGCGTGCATGAGCGTGGTCATGTCGCCGGATTTCATGTTCATGATGACTGTGACGTTGCCGCCGACGGGGCTGGGCATGTCCATGCGGGCGTTGTCGCCTTTGATTTTCATGGTCATGTTGCCGTTCATCATGGCGGATTCCATCTTTTGCTCGATGGTGACATCTGCGCGGACAAACGCGGCGGTGACGAACAGTGAGGTGATGCAGAGGAGTGTCTTCATTGTGGTGTGAGCGTGGCTGGATGGGATTAGTGAGGCGAGAGGATTTTTGTGAACTCGGCGTGCTCAATAAGCGACAAGGATGGGCACTGCGACTTGGCGGATGGGTGCCTGCACGTCGGTGTTTCCTTCGCTTTGTTCGAGCGAAGTGACGAGGTTGTTTTCAAAAGTGACGGTCAATTTTCCAGAGGGCACTTTCACATAGATAGTGTCCGTCACGAGTCGCCCGGTTTTATCGTAGCCTGTAGTTTCCTGAGGGACTCGTGCGTAGCGGACAAATTCCCAAACTTCCTTGCGGCCCTGTGCGTCGAGTTTGGAGGTTTTCTTCTGCGCTTTGCCGAGCGAGGCAGCGACTTCCTCCGGTTTCATGTTGAGCGCGACTTCGTTCTTGGCGATGAGTGCGGTGACTTCGGCTTTGCGCTTCGCGTTTTGCCGCAGGTTGTCGAGAAACTCCTGCTTCAGAGGTGTGAGCGATTTTGCATCCACCCAGCCGACGACGCCGCCTTGCGTGGCCTGTCCGCGGACGCGGTATGATGTATCGGCGACGGCGATCAATTCGACCGGGCTGCCCTTTTTTATCGTGCCGAGAAATTGTCCCTCTGCCGGCTTGGAACTCACGGCTGCATCGCTCGTGGTGTTGATCCGCAGCGATTTTACCGAGATGTCTTCGAGGTAAATGGCGCCGGGTTCACGGAGGAGGCTGCTTGCGCTGAAAGCGAGCGTGGGAATGACGAGCGCGAGTAGTAGAGCTTTCACGGTTGGGTAGAGTAAGTGCATTTGTCGGAACGGCGAGGCGATTTATTCAAACGAAATGCGGCGCGGTGTTGCTTCGTCATCGCCCATTCGTCATTCGTAATGAGCCATGACACGCTCATCCGAACTCTTCGCAGTTGCCCGCCGCTACATCCCCGGCGGGGTGAATTCTCCTGTCCGCGCTTTCCGTGGGGTGGGGGGTGAGCCGTTTTTCGTAGAGCGTGCGAGTGGCGCGCGCATTTGGGATGCGGATGGGCGCGAGTTGATTGATTTCGTCGGAACATGGGGCCCGGCCATTCTCGGGCACGCGCCGCGTGTGGTGCTGGATGCAATAAATGCGACGGCGCAGCGTGGCGTGAGTTTCGGCGCGCCGCACGCGCTCGAAGTGGAAATGGCGCGGACGATTTGCGAATGGTTGCCGAGCATCGAAAAAGTGCGGATGGTCAACAGTGGCACCGAAGCCACGATGTCGTGCGTCCGGCTGGCGCGCGGTTTCACCGGGCGCGGGAAAATCGTAAAGTTCACCGGATGCTACCACGGTCACGTGGATTCGCTCCTCGTGAAAGCGGGCAGTGGCGCGCTCACCCACGGTCACCCGGACAGCGCGGGCGTCCCCGCCGAACTCGCAGCGCTCACCATCACCCTTCCATTCAACGACGCCGATGCACTGCGCGCCGTTTTCGCCGAGCAGGGGAAAGAAATTGCCGCCGTGATTGTCGAGGCCGTCCCCGCGAATGCCGGTCTCTATTTTCCCGAGCCCGGATTTTACGAACTGCTTTGGACGCTGTGCGCTGAACACGAAGCCCTCGTGATTTTCGACGAAGTGATGACCGGCTTCCGCCTCGCACGCGGCGGCTACCAGCAAATCATCGGCATGAAGCCCGACCTCACAGCGCTCGGAAAAGTCATCGGCGGCGGGCTGCCCGTCGGCGCATTTGGCGGACGGCGTGAAATCATGGATATGCTTTCGCCCGACGGCCCCGTGTATCAAGCAGGCACTCTCAGCGGAAACCCGCTCGCCCTCGCTGCCGGTCTCGCGCAGCTCCACGAATTGGAGCGCGTGGACGGCTGGGCGAAATTAGAAACGCTCGGCGCGGAGTTCGAGATTCGCGTGCGTGCCGGGCTGAAACGCTCGGGGCGGGACTACAACTTCCGTCGCATCGGCTCGATGTTCTGCCTCTATTTCACCAACGGCCCCGTGCGAAATCTCGCGGAAGCATTCACCAGCGACAAAGCCGCTTTCGCAAAATTCTTCCACGCCTGTCTCGAACGCGGTGTTTATTTCGCGCCCTCGCAATTTGAAGCCGGTTTTCTCTCGCTGGCGCACACAGCCGACGATCTCGCAAAGGTCGCCGACATCGCTGCGGACGTGCTTTCAAATATCTAGCATGTTTCGCCTTCTCTTTTTCCTGCTCACCGTCGCCGCATTTGCCGAGGAGCCCTTCATCTTTGAAAAAACTGCGGGCCGTCTGCCGAAGGATGTCGTGCCGAAACGCTACGCGA
>CAMBOD010000388.1 GCA_945868985.1 Prosthecobacter debontii
TTCGACATCGCAGGCCACGAAGGCTACATCACCGTCGGCATGTTCGACGACGGTCAGCCCGGCGAACTCTTCGTCCAAATGCAAAAAGAAGGCAGCACCCTCGGCGGACTCATGGTCACCATCGGCGCCCTCACCAGCATGTCCCTGCAATACGGCGTGCCACTCGAAAGCATGGTCCGCAAATTCGCCCACCAGCGCTTCGAGCCCAGCGGCTTCACCAAGAACCCCGACATCCGCACCGCCGCAAGCATCACCGACTACGTCTTCCGCTGGCTCGGCTGTCAGTTCATCAAAGGCTACAAAGAAGCCACCAGCCCCAAGCAGCCCGATCTTCCACTCCGCGAACTCGGCGAGATGGACAAAAAAGCCATCAACCGCCCTGTGACCGACCTCGAGCGCACCGCCGAGAAGGAAGTCATTGATGTCATCACCCACACCGGCAACAGCGAAGGCACCCCGCAAATGGCCACCGGCGGCAACACCCACGCCGAGCGCCTACAGGATGCACTGGGCAATATGTTCATGGACACCCCGTGCTCCAACTGCGGCAGCAGCAAAGTCATCCGCGCCGGCGCTTGCGGCTGCTGCACCGAGTGCGGCACCAGCCAAGGCTGCTCCTAGCAGCCCCGGAAGCACTAAACTCGAAATCATCCACATGAGCAACAAAGCCAAAGGACAAATCCGCGACGAGGGTCCAGTCCTCGCTGACTAGCCACGACTTTCGCACGTTCGAGCGCTTCAGCAGGACTCGCATCACAGGACTATTTTGTGGTGCTCAAGGCGCAAGCCTGATGCGCCCGCCGTCGTTGGAGGTGAGATAATATCCTGCGAAGATGGCTTCTTTCTGCAAGACGACGCCTCGATAGCTGATTATGGTTTGACCGCGCTTGAAAGTGCCGTTCAGGATTCCAGTCTTTAGCTCCACGACACTGCGCAAAGTTTGATCCGTAGAAGCGGGTGCGGGTGTGATGCGTCCGCTCGTGGCTACGAGAGCGGGCAACGTCGCGATGAACGACGCATCATTCGCATTCACAGTCGCCGCACCTGCACTCAGGTCCAGCGCGGCGAGCACGCGCGGCACAGCGGCACCAAGTGAAGGAGCGACGGGGCGCGTGTAGTGAGAGCCGAGCAAATCCACATCCAATCCAGTGGGCCATCCCGATGAAAATCTTCCAGCAATCGCCGGGCGAAACCAGCGCAGCGTCGCGCTCACATCGCTCGTCGCCAAATCCGCAAGCGTCACATTCCCGCTGAGTGAACCTTTTCCATCATGCAGCAGACGGAAGAGCGGCCATGTGCCATCGGTGCGCAGTGCCGCGCCTGCTGTGAATTTTTTCCCGTCGGCAAGAGCGCCCGTGAGTGTGACTCCGCCGCTCTTGGAAACAACCATGCGCGCATAGCCGTCTCCTCGCGGTTGGTTTGCTGTATTGGGCACCATTGCGCTGAGGCGCGTTGTGTATGCGCCAAGCACTGCAACCGGCACATTGACGAAGGGAGCCGTTGGATTGGCCGCCGATGAGTAGAGCGAACGCTCCGCTGTAAAAAGACTTTGAGCGCCGCCGTTCAATGTGAGCGCGGCGTTGATCGTCGTGACTGGCGAAACCGTGGCCGCCACTTGGAATGCAAGTGTGAGCTGTGTTTGCGGCACGGCGAATTGAGCCGAGCCACTGCGGCCAAAGAGTGCATTTCCTGACTCATCGAGCTTCCCGGAAAATGCAGCACTCCGGCCTGCGATGATGATGCTGCCGGTGAACGTGCCGTTTGCATTCAGAGTCACCGTGAGTTTTCCAGCCTCCGTGCTGGAACCCGGTGCCGACGCTACCAGCCCGCGATAGATGCCACGCGCAGTCGGCCATGGCGTAGGGATGAAATTCGCCGTGAGCGAAAGCGAAAATGGCATCGTAAAAGCGAGCGTCGGCTGAGCGCTAGTCAGTCCACCCGTCCAGCCTGTGAAAAAATATCCCGCAGCGGGCGTCGCTTTCACGCTCAGTTGCGTGCCTTCGGTGCGGACGGTGTTTCCGAGGAATCCACTCGTGACGCTTCCGCCATTTGACGGAGAAACGGACACGCTCAGCAGGGCCGTCGTGCTGATGCTCACGCGCTTCACCGGAGCCCACTCGGAGGGATACGTGTCGTAAAACACCGCGCGCGCCCGCAGCACTCGCTCCCCTTCCGGCGTAGCTGGAAATGTGAACGCGGTCGTAGCGTCCAATTGTGTCGTCGTGGGTGATGTGAGTTCCTCGGCAGCGGTCACGCTGATGTCATCGAGATACCAACCCACGCCTTCGTCAGTGTCCGTGTAGGCATCGAGACTTTGCGTATAATCGAAGGAAAACCGCACACGAATCGCCCTGCCGGCGAAATTGGCAAGCGATGCGCTGCGGGCCGCAAAGTTTGCTTCGCCGGAGGTGTTCGTCCCTGTTTGTGAAAATACATCCTGCCACGAACGCCCGTCATCCAGCGAAATTTGCACGCGAGCAGTCTGCCCATTTCCCGCCCAACCGACCCGGCTCTTCCACTGCAATTGCGAAGTGGCACCGGGAACAAGCAGCCGCTTTAGCTCCAGCGTCTGGCGGGTAAAATCGGGGCACGCGAGATGAAAACTTTTCGCACCGCTCGCATGTAAATCGGCGACGACGTTGTAGCCTGCAGAAGTCTTTGCGGTGATATTCGTGGTGCCATTTTCCGCGCCTTCGCTCGCTGCAAAAGCCGACGCTGTGCTCACCTCCCAATCATAGCCAGTCGCCCGTGGCACTGCCGCGCATGTGAATTCCGCAGTGGTGTCCGGTGAAATCGCACCCGGCCCGGTGATGTTTGCCAGCACTGTATCTGCACCGGTTTTCGCCGGATCGAAGATCTTCACCGTGTAGGTGAAATTCCTCGTCTGACCGCCGATGACCACACCGTTGATTGCAACGGTCGTCACCACATCCTGAGCGGGCACAGGCAGTCCGTGTGGATCATCCACCGGCTGATCTGAGGGAATCCACGCGATGGTATTTTCGCCGTAGCCATTCACGATTGGCTCAAGCGTATTCGCGAGCGTCTGGTTGTTCCGCGTGAGCGTGACGGTCGCGCTGGAAAAATTCGCACCGGGGTAGCTGAACGACCAGCGCGGGAAGACGAGTTGATAGGGCACGAAGCCGGGCGGCGGCCACGCGACGAATTCATCGCGGACCGTGGGGCGCGTGCCATTGAGATTGCTGTCG
>CAMBOD010000389.1 GCA_945868985.1 Prosthecobacter debontii
GGTGCCGACAAACCCAAGATATTCACCGACATATTCTGGGCGCTGCTCAACGCGAAGGAATTCATGTTCAACCACTGAGCGCCGGAGACTGCTTGCCGCGTTGCGCCGGTTAAAAGTCACCGGCTACTTTTTCTTAAAAGCAGCATCCAGCTTTTCCAGCACGGCGAGTCCCTTTTTTACCGAGCCACGGGCGGCCATCGTGCGGAAGCGATTCTCCGCGTCGAACTCGGCGAGGCTGATAGTTGCCAATTCTTCGATGAATTTGTTCACACTCATTTCGCGGTGCTTTGCGAGTTCGCGGAGACGGGCGTGTTTTTCGTCAGGCAGGCGGATGGTTAGTGTGCTCATGGCAGTGTTTTTAAAAACTCAGTTGGTGTTAAAATTTGCAGGTCGGGAAAGTTCAACCCGCCGCTCCGAAGGTCGCGGACGTTGTTGCTCACGATGGCGTCGGCGTGGCCTGCGAGAGCGAGTTCGATGAGGTGATTATCGGCTTCGTCGGGAAGATTGGGACGCCAAAGATAGTAGATTTTCACCCACGTGCTCACCGATAGGAGTGCCTCCAGAAGCACCCGGCGCTCGGAGGGCGAAATGGGGCACGCTTTCATCAAAGCACCGCGTCCGAGCAGGTCTTCGTATTCAAAAAAAAGCGCGTCACCCATAAGAGGCACCGCCTTTCCCGACAGACACGCCCGCAGGACGGCGCGATTGCTTCCCGTCGCGGAGAGCATGGCGGCGATGAAGACATTGGTGTCCATGACGATTTTCGGAATCACGGACGACTGATAGCATATATGCTGTCAGCCGGTCAAACCGTGCGCTGCAAAATCTTCGACATTCTTCCGTGTCCGCCCCCTCATGCGATGCGAACAGGAGGCGCGGTGATCAGTTCTGTCTGCAAACTGCGGCGATGTATGCCCGCACATCGCGCTCTTGCGAGGGATCGAGTTTTGTCTTGGGCACCATATCGTCGAGGATGCCGGGCCAGCGGGATGCTGGGTAATCGTGGATCGGCTCCGCGACGTGGCAGGTGGCGCATTGGCCCAGATAAATCCGGCGTCCTGCCTCCAGCGAACTGTGGTCGCCTTTCAGCTTCGCGACCGAAGGTGCAAGTGTTTCCAGATTTGCGCAGCCGGTGATCGCACCCAGTAGCAGGAGCGGCGCGAGCCGAAGGCAGCGCCGCTCTGCAACACCAGGACTAAAAGTGGATGCCGAAAATGAGGCGGCTTTGGACATCGGGTTCATCTTCAAGATCCGTGGCTTGGAAAAGCACGGTCGCCGTTGCAAACATACGCCCGAAACGCACCGACGCATTCGGCCCTGCATAGAGCGCGTGGTCGCTGGCGTCGCCCCAGTTTTCAAACACGACCTCGTGAAATATTTCCGCCCCGACAGTGAAGTTTGGTGAGACTTGGTAGCTCACGCCGAGCGTCTGTTTTACCTCGCCGACCTGCTCGTCGTAGCCCGCGCCTTCCCATTCCGCCTCAAGCGTTGCGTTGTAGGCGATGACCCACGGGCCGAAGTTTTTTTGAAGCAGGAGCTTCCCTTCGAGGACAAAGAGTTCGTCGCCAATTTTTACCTCTCCGTAGAGCGCGCTGCCGAGGAAGTCGGTGGTCGGGTTGGTGAGGTTGTAGATGAATTCCGCGCCGACATTTTTCCAGATGGACTCAGTTTTTCCGCCGCTGCGAGTCACCGACCAATCGGAAAGATAAAGACCGAGCTGGAGCTTGTCCGTGAGGCCAAACTCAAGTTCGTGCCGGAAATCAAACTGGTTTTTATTTCCGCCACTGCCGCGACTCGCCTTCCATGTCACCCAGTTCTCAAACTCGATGGTGCCTTTGGGAGCTGTGGTTGCTTCGTAGGTGTAAGTGAAACGGCGCTCGCCTGCGGAGACAGACGGGGGCGTGAGGATGGTGGCTGCGAGTGCAGCAGGGATGAGTAACTGACTGATTTTCATTGGTTGTTGATTTATAGTGGTTGAAGCGATTCGTTGCTAATGAGACCTAGTCTCATTTCGACGTACTTAAAAGATGCCCTTTTATAGGTCAAGCGATTTTTTGAGACTGAATCGCATCTGAAACGATGCAGACGCGACTTGTCCTATTTCAGAAAGATATTCCCGCACGCGAGCGGGGTGCCGTCGGGGCGGAGGCCGGGGGTGAGTTTTTCGGCGGTCACTTCGAGTGAACCTGCGGGGGTGTTGTTGAGTGTGAGGGTGATTGTTGTGCCTTTGCGGGTGGCGATGAGGTGGTTCCAGCCTTTGGTTTTTGCCGTGGGCATGGCGGGGAGGGGGATTACTTTGTTGTCGGCTGCACGGAGGATGAGCGGGGGGACGTTGGTGGCGGGCAGGGTGTCCCACGACCAGTCGAGGTGCAGCTCGAAATCAGCGAGTGCTTTTTCGCTCCAGAGCGGTGCGGCGGTGGCGGTGGCTTTGAGTTTCCAGTCGCCGTGTTTCCAGCCTTCTGCGGGGTGCCAGCCGCGGAGTGTGCGTCCGTCGTAGAGACTGTCATGGACGGGGGCGGATTGTTCGGGCGCGGCTCCGGTGGCGGGGAGTTCCTTGATGCGCAGATTGCGCCAGTCCACGGGGCTGCCTTCGCTTTCGAGACCGATGTATCCTTTGCGCCAGCCGCAATCGCTGCCGCCGCTGACTTCTTTGCCATTCACGGCGAGGCGGATGGTGCCGTCCTGACACGTGATGCGGTAGTGGTTCCATTCGGGCGAAGGTTTGCTGCGCTGCTCGGTGGGGAAACTGCGCATTCCCTTGCTCGGCGCGAACGGCTTCATCGAGGCGCCGTGGATGGCGAAGACGTCGCCGTGCGTGGTGTGTTCGGTGGTGTTGCCGTAGCCGTGGTCGAGGACTTGCACTTCGATGGAGCGGAGAAAAGGAACGCCGGGCGCGGCGAGCGGACTGGCCCAGATGAAGATGCCGGCGTTGCCAGCGGGTTTGAGATGCCGCCACTCGAGTTCGAGGATGAAGTTTTCGTATTGGCGCGGCGTGCGCAGCGCGCCGGTGGGCTGACCGTTGCAATGGATCATTCCATCCACGACGCTCCATGTTTCCGGCCCGCAGTTCACATTCACCCAGCCGTCGAGCGTCTTGCCATCGAAGAGCGCGACGAAGCCGTCGTCATCGGCGAGGAGGCAGAGTGGCAGCGCGAGGAAAAGGAGGGCGGCGAGTTTCATAGCCGCGACCGGAACAGAACTTTAGC
>CAMBOD010000390.1 GCA_945868985.1 Prosthecobacter debontii
AGCTGGTGCAGGTCGGTGCGATTGCGTGGTGCTTCCTCATTGGCGAGTTCGGCGAACGGCTGCACCTCTCCCGCGAAATGGGTGCGCTGATTGCAGGTGTGGCGCTCTCGACTTTTCCCTACGCGCTGGATGTCACTGCGAAAGTTACCAGCCTCCGCGATTTTTTCGTCACCCTCTTCTTTGTCTCCATCGGGATGCAAATCCCATGGCCGACCGGCACACTCATCGGATGGGCGCTCGTATTTGCGGCCTTTGTCGTCGTGAGTCGTTTCGCCACCACCTTTACCCCGCTGTATTTGATGAAGCAGGGACTCCGCACCAGCTTCATCCCGGCGCTCAACCTTTGTCAGGTCAGCGAATTCTCGCTGGTCGTCCTGGCCCTTGGCGTCCAATCCGGCCACCTTGGTAATCCCGCCACTGGTGGCCTCGTTGCGCTCGCATTCACGCTTCTCGCAGTCGCATCCACCTTCGGCATCACGAAGTCAGACGGACTGATCCGGGCGCTCATTCCGCGGTTCAAAAAATGCGGACTCCGCGATTTGGATGCTGCCCAGGATGACATCCACGCCGCTGGGACGGACGGGCACGGACACAGCTCGCGCATCATATTCCTTGGTTTTTTCCGCACCGCCAGTTCGTTGCTCGAAGAACTCCAGCGTCACGCACCGGACTTGATCAACGATGTCGCAGTGGTGGACTTCAGCCCGGTGGCAAGGCAGGGGCTTATGGAACGGCACGTCCGGGTCATCTACGGCGACATCTCGCAACGCGATACGCTGCTTCACGCGGCGGTGGAAAAAGCCGAGGTGCTTATTTCCACGGTCCCGGATTCTTTCCTGAAAGGCACCAGCAATGAGAAGCTTGTCCGGCTTCTGCGCGGTATCAATCCAGCCGCAAAAATCATCGCCACAGCCGACGTGCTCACACAAGTCGGGCAGCTTCTCGAAGCCGGTGCCGACTACGTGACCGTCCCCCGCCTGAATGAAGCCACCGACCTGCTCGAAGCCGTGCGTGCGGCCACGGAAGGACTTCTGGATAACAAGCGAACCGCCCTGCAAGAGATGCTGAAAAACCGGCGCGAAGTGCTCGCATAGAACGGCGCGCTATGGACTGCCAGGAATTTGCTTTCGCGCCCGCCGCACTGCAGACAGTCACAAATTGGACGGACGTCGTGGAGAGAAGAGCGCTGGCGAAAAAATAGAAAACTTATCGGGCAACAATCGCGGCGTTCGGGTTTATCGTGTATTTTTTCGTTTTATTTGTTCCCCCCGTCACCTTTCTGCTTTTGCTCGCATTACGTCAGAGCCGAAAAACATGCTTGTATTTCGTTGTTTGGCGAAATAGCGTGTTGATGTATGCGAGAGTTCATGAACATCACGAAGGCGCTGGCGGATGAGAATCGCGTCCGCATGCTGCTTGCGCTGCGCGATGGGGAACTGTGTGTCTGCCAGATTACCGAACTGCTGGACCTTGCCATCTCTACGGTCTCCAAACACCTCTCCATTCTCTTCCAGGCAGGTCTGGTGGATTCGCGCAAAGACGGGCGATGGATTTACTACCAGTTGTCGGGAAAGAAGGCCGATGTGGCGGTGCGCGAAGCACTGGACTGGCTCGAGAAAGCACTCTCCGATCAGGTGCAGGTTTTGGAGGACGGCAAACGGCTCAAGAAGATCCTCAAGCAGGATCTCGCCGAACTTTGCAAACGCCAACGCGAACGATGAAAACCGCCGCGCCCATTTTTTGCCCTGTAGATCACTTACGGCCTGAAACGAGTGCGGGCACGATACTCAATCAACCGATAATCAACAACCAACGAAACCGAAAATGAAAACAGAGAAACCAGACAAGAAGGGATTCATCGCAATCCTGAAGGAAGCGTTCACGAAATCAGGCGGCTGCTGCGGTGCGGGCGAAACCTGCGGAACTCCGTCGAAAGCGCCTGAGAAGGCCCAACCAAAGGAAGCCCAAAAGACCAGGGAAGCTGACAGGCCTGTTGAGCAATGAAGTGAGTGACAGGAGGTGTTGAATCCTCCTGCCGCGCACGACCGGCGGATGGCGAATCATGCGAATGTCCTGTTCGCAGTTCGTGCCGTTGCCACGAAAGAGCAAATCTGCGGGCGAATCTGAGCCGCCCCGCAAACCCCAACGATTCCAATTATGAATAATCAATCCAAACTCCGTGAGTTCGTCGTGCTGGCGCTGGTTCCTGTCGTGGTCGGCGTGTTGATCCTTTTGAGTTGGGGGCTGTCGGTCTGGCACATCGGCCCCGCCTGGGTGAATGCCGGTCTCGCGCTGGCTGCGACGTTCTTCGGGGGATGGCAAAGATTTCTGGGAGGGTTTCAGGATTTGTTCCGAAGGAAGATTACCGTGAATGTCTTCGTGGTGGTGGCATTGACTGCCACGCTTGCCGTGGGGGAGTTCCGCCCGGCAGCGGTGATCATTTTCATCATGGTCGTGGTCGGTGCGCTGGAGTCCTACACGATGGATAAGAACCGGCAGAGCATCCGGAACCTGCTGGACCTGACGCCCCGGACCGCCACGGTGCGGCGCGGCGAGGAGGAGGCCGAAGTTTCGCTGGATGAGATCGCGGTGGGAACGGTGGTGATCGTGAAGCCGGGCGAACGCGTGCCGGTGGACGCCGTGGTTATCGAGGGAGCGTCCAGTGTGGACCAGGCTCCGATCACCGGCGAATCCATGCCGGTGGAAAAATCCAAAGGCAGCGAGCTGTTCGGCGGAACGCTGAATCTGACCGGTCGCGTGGAAGCGCGTGCGACCAAGGTGGGCAGGGACACGATGCTCGCGCGCATCGTGCATCTTGTTGAGGAAGCGCAGGACACCAAGGCCCCGATTCAGAATACCGCCGACCGTTTCACCGTTTGGTTTTTACCCGTCGTTCTTTTGCTCGCGATTGTCGTTTACGCCACGACCGGAAATATCAAAACCGCTGTCTCGATCCTGCTGGTGGCTTGTCCCTGCGCTTTTGCAATCGCCACGCCGACTGCGGTGACTGCCGGTATCTCGAACATGGCGCGACGCGGCGTGTTGGTGAAAGGCGGCGCGTTCTTCGAGCTCGCCGGAAAACTCGATGCCCTCGTCATGGACAAAACCGGGACCTTCACCATGGGTCGCCCCAAAGTGCTGGATGTGGTCGCCTTCGATGGCGTGGCTCGGAATGACATCGTGCAAATGGCCGCAGTCGCGGAAAA
>CAMBOD010000391.1 GCA_945868985.1 Prosthecobacter debontii
CATGAGGAGGAGGTTCGGCGGGTCCACGAGGAATTTGATGAGGTTGAGGCGGGTCTTTTCGCCGCCGCTGAGGATGTCGGTCTTTTTGTAGATTTCGTCTTTGCGGAATAGGAAGGAGCCGAGGATGCCACGCGCTTCGTTTTCGCTGAGATCCTTGCCGCTCTCCATGACCTCTTGAAGCACGTTTTTATTCGGGTCGAGCGTGGCGGAGCGGTGCTGGCTGAAGTATCCGATCTTGGCGTTCAGCCCCGGCGTGCGCGTGCCTTTTTGAAATTCGAGGATGCCTGCGAGGATTTTGAGCAGGGTGGATTTGCCCGCGCCGTTGGGGCCGACGAGCACGGTGCGTTCGTCGCGCTCGATGGTGAGATCCAAGCCGCGATAGACCTGCGTCGCGCCATAGGCCATGTGGATGCCTTCGAGGGTCATGGCGCGCTGGCCGATGCGGGGCGGCTGCGGGATTTGGAAGCGGAAGGGTTTCTTCGGCGGCACGGGTTTCTCGATGAGTTCCATGCGCTCGATTTGCTTGAGCTTGCTCATCGCCTGCGAGGCCTTGGAGGCGACGCTGCGGAAGCGGTCTGCGAATTCCTGCAACGCTTCGATTTCCTTCTGCTGGTTTTTGTAGGCGGCGTTTTGCTGCTCGTAGCGTTCTTCTTTCTGGCGGAGGTAATCGGTGTAGTTGCCGGTGAAGCTGTGCAGCTTTTTCTCGGCGATTTCATACACGCTCTGGACGATTTCATCCATGAACTGCCGGTCGTGCGAGATGAGGAGGACGGCACCGGAATAGTTTTTCAAATACTGCTGGAGCCAGAGCAGCGAGAGCAGGTCGAGGTGATTCGTGGGCTCGTCGAGCAGGAGGAGGTCGGGCTCCATCACGAGAAGGCGAGCGAGGTGTGCGCGCATCACCCAGCCGCCGCTGAGTTCCTTCGCTTTGCGATCGTAATCCGTATCGCGGTAGCCGAGGCCGCGCAGGATTTTCTTGGCCTTCGCCTCCACCTGCGGGTTGCTCAGTGCTTCGTGCTTGGCGTGGGCTTCGAGGTATTCGGGCGAATCCACGCTACCTGTTTTTTCCAACCCATGCAGCCGTGCTTCGAGTGCGGGAAGTTCGCCAGCGCGTCCGGTCGCCACGTCCATCACGGTTTCTTCGCCGACGACTTCGCCCTCCTGTGGGAGATAGCCGACCATCGTCCACGCATCGCGCTCCATCACGCCGGAGTCGGGATCGTTTTCGCGCAGGATGATCGAGAAGAGCGTGGACTTGCCTGCGCCGTTCGGGCCGACGAGTGCGACGCGTTCGCCGTAGTTGACAGTCATGGACGCGCCCTCGAAGAGCATGCGGCCACCGGCGGAGACTTTGAGATCGCGGATTGTGAGCATTTTAAAAAATCGGGGGCGAGGTGTTAGACGAGCCGTCCGCCTTGGGCGAGAGAATCATTGCATCTCCGCCGCAGAAAGTTTTAGCCAAGCGCCGCCATGCTTCGCCCATTCATCGCCCTGCTCGCGTTTTGTGCCCTGCTGTTTCTAAGCGGCTGCTCGTCCACCCGCTACGAATACCGCTACGTGCGGGGAAAGACGGCCACGCTCAGCGGCGGCTACGCCAGCGCGCCGGAATCCGCGCCCGCAGCGGTGCACGCGGCGATTGCCGCCGGGAATCGCATCGCCGGCCTGCCCTATTGCTACGGCGGCGGACGATGCGATGGGATTGATTCGGGCTACGATTGCTCCGGCGCAGCGTCCTACGTTTTGCGCGAAGCGGGATTGCTCAAGGGATTTGGAACGTCGAAGAGTTTCCGCAGCTACGGATCGCGCGGCCTTGGGAAATGGATCAGCGTGTATGCGAAATCCGGCCACGTCTTCCTCGTCGTCGCCGGGCTGCGCTTCGACACCGGCTGGCACGACTGCAACGAAGGCCCGCGCTGGACGACGAAAAGCCGCCCCGCCAGCCGCTACAACTTCCGGCATCCCTCGGGGCTGTGAGCGGGCGCTGCGCTTGAGTGATTGCTTGGCAGTCAATGGCGGAATGACAGTTATCCGCCATTCGCAAGCCATCATCCCTCACTCACAAATACGCACTTTTTGGAAATGCTAGGAAGCCGCACGGCTCGCGCTGTGCGGCTTTGTTTTTATTGTTCACCATTGGTGTTGGCTGTGCGCAATGCTGCGGGAGTTTCGCCGCTGTCATTCGATTTTACGTAGGCGATTGTGTTTTTGTTGATGCTTTTTTCAAAAAAGCTCTTGCTATGTTTTTACTACGTCACTAGAACCTGCCTCACTTTTTCTCCGCGCTCTGACTTACATGTGCATTCGCGGTTCCGGTGACGGGTTTGCAAAAACTCGCATTGTGGACGCGGGTGAGGTGTCGTCGGACAATTGAGGGGAAGGAAAAATAATTGGTCGCGGTTGCAGAAAGTGCTTGCCAAGTGGCTCTCAATTTCTAGTTTCCGCGCCCCTCGCCGCAGGTGGCTCGCACCAAACCACGGCGGATTTAGTTGTCCGACTGTCTCAAAGGCAAGGATGGCAAAGGGCTGCAAAGCCAAGCGTGGTGCGAAATATTTAATACTAACTTTCACATGCCAACTATCAACCAGCTCGTTCGCAAAGGACGCACCAAGGTGAAATACAAAAGCAAGTCACCCGCCTTGGTGAACTGCCCATTTCGCCGTGGAGTCTGTCTGCAAGTCATGACGCGCACGCCCAAGAAGCCAAACTCTGCGCTTCGTAAAGTGGCCAAGGTTCGCCTGACGAATGGCATCGAAGTGATCGCTTACATTCCGGGTGAAGGGCACAATTTGCAGGAGCATAGCATCGTCCTCGTCCGTGGCGGTCGTGTGAAAGATTTGCCCGGTGTTCGTTACCATCTCGTCCGCGGTGCGCTCGACGCACTCGGAGTGGAAGGTCGCCGTCGCAGCCGCTCGAAATACGGGGCGAAGCGTCCGAAGCCCGGCGCTGAAGCCGCCACCGGCAAGAAGAAGAAATAATCTTTAACCCTATCTAACACCATGTCCCGTCGTCGCCGAGTCATTCATAAAGAGGAGAAATCAGACGCCCGCTATGCGAGCCCGGTGGTTGCCCGTTTGATCGGCACCATCATGCAGAGCGGCCAGCGTTCGCTCGCTGAGCGTGTTGTTTATTCGGCCATCGAAGAGAGCCGTCAGAACAGCGAGGCAGTTGACCCGCTGGAGACACTCAACAAGGCGGTGGAGAATG
>CAMBOD010000392.1 GCA_945868985.1 Prosthecobacter debontii
GCACGCAAATCGTGCTGAATGAATTTGGCAGCATCCCGATCGGCGCAATCGCCGAGACTCCGGGCGAGGGAACCAACCTATCATGGACGATGACCTCGGACGATGCGAACGGCGTGGTTTCCTTCGAGCGCACCGATACCGCGCGACAGATCAAAGTGGTGAAGAAATTCACCCTGCCCCCAAAATTCACCGAGGACGAAAAGCGCCGTGACAAACTCCGCGAGGAATACCTCATCGATATCGAAGTGACCTACACGAACGTGGGACCCGGTCCGATGATGGTGCCGAAATACTTCCTGCACACGGGCGGTGCAGCGATCATCAATACCCGGGAGGAGCCCTACTATCAGGGCTTCGATTGGTGGCGGGATGGCAAAAATAATTTCAAGGATGTGAACTCTTTTTCCGCAGGCGGGATGCTTTTCTGGAGCCATCCGGAGCGGCTTGTTTTCAGGGAAGACGGCGACCTCATGCGCTGGGGTGCTGTAACCAACCAGTATTTTACGACTATGATCACCGTGCTCGGTGCGGAGGGGAAAACCGAGGACGATCAGCGTCCGCTTCTCGGCGTGACTGCATGGGCCAAGCGCTCCGAAATATCCGCCGATGAATGGCGCAAGGTCACGCCTTGGCGCCCCGCAGGCCACGAAGTGAAGGCCAACATGAAGTTTTACCAAGTGGACGGAGCGCTTGGCGTTCCTGAGTTCGCGCTGACAGCCGGGCAATTCACCACGCGTAATTACCAGATTTACGCCGGACCGCGCGAATACCGCCGTCTGCGTCTGCTCGATCATCATCAAAGCGATGTGCTCGATTACGGCACCTTTCTCGGCATCCCCACGGGGGCGTTCAGCCGCCTGCTGCTAAATTCGATGAACGGCATCTACGCCGGAATTGGTAGCTATCCGCTAGCCATCGTCATCCTCACTATCATCGTCAAAGGCTTGCTGTGGCCGCTGCAAAACAAGGCGAACAAGAGCATGAAGAAAATGGCCCTTGTTCAGCCCGAACTGAAAAAACTTCAGGACAAATACAAAGACGAACCAGCGCGCTTCCAAAAAGAAATGGGACAGCTTTGGAAAAAACACGGTGTCAATCCGCTCAGTGGATGCTGGCCGATCTTCATCCAGATTCCGATTTTCATCGGCTTCTACAACATGCTCGGAAAAGCCGTCGAACTCCGCGATCACGGCTTTTGGTGGGTGAAGGATTTGGCGTCGCCCGACACCGTCGGTCATATTTTCGGCCTGCCGATCAATCCGCTACCGCTCCTCATGGCCGGCACCATGTTCCTGCAAATGTCTCTATCCCCGAAGACGGGCGACCCTATGCAGCGCAAGATGTTCATGTTCATGCCGCTGATCTTCATCTTCATGTGCTACAACTTCGCCAGCGCGCTCGCGCTCTACTGGTCGGTGCAAAACATCATTTCGATTGTCCAACTGCTCGTGAACCGCAATAAAAACGAAGAACCGCAGCAACTTGCTGTGGTAAAATAAAAAACTGCGCGCCATGAAAGCAACGCCCAAGGAACTTCTAGATACGATGCTGGGGCACCTCGATTTTTCCTTCGAGATTAAGGAATTCGAGACGCCCAACGGCCTCACACTCCAAATCTACTCGCCCGAAAAAGAGCGCCTCCTCGGCCAGCACGGCGAACTTGTCGAAGACATGCAGACGCTCCTGAATCGGATGCTCCATTCCAAAGACCCAAATGCGCCACGCGTCGTAGTGGACGTAGAGCATTGGCGCGAAATGAAGGACGACAACCTCGTCCATCGCGTCAAACAACTCGCCGACATCGTCCGCAACACCGGGCGCTCCTACCAGCTTGAGCCGATGAATAGCTATCAGCGCCGCATCGTCCACAACACCTTCAAAGACGATCCCGATGTCGCCACATGGAGCCCCCCCGACAGCGAACGCATCAAACGAATCACCCTGCGCAAACGGCAGAAGTCGTCCTAGCGCCGGTGTTACACGGGCCGTTTGACTTCGCGTCGTTTGAAAGGCTACTTTCCGCGCCATGAGCACCGCTCGTAAAACGACGAATTGGATCAGCCCCGAGGATTACATCGCTGGGGAACTGTTGAGCGAAGTCCGCCACGAATACTTTGCCGGGGAGATTGTGGGAATGGCCGGTGCCAGCCTCGCCCACAATCGAATCGCAGGAGAAATCTTTCGCGCGCTCGGCAACCATCTCGCAGGCAAAAAATGCGAAGCCTTCATGAACGACATGAAGGCGCACATTCAAAAAAAGGAAAACGATTGGTTTTACTATCCCGACGTGATGGTGAACTGCGACCCCGCTGGGCAGAAACAGTATTACTGCGACACGCCAAGCGTCATAGTCGAAGTCCTTTCGCCCGACACCGAACGCATAGATCGCCGCGAAAAGCTCCTCGCCTACGAGATGATCACAACACTTCACACCTACATCCTCGTCGCGCAGGACAAACGTGAAGTCACTATCTACCGCCGCAAATCAGACGGTTGGACGACCGAACGACTGCCTGAAGCGGGAACCGAGCTGTGCATCCCCGAGTTGGAATTCACGCTCCCTCTAGAAACGATCTACGCTCGGGCCGGCGTGTAGAAGGCTGCTACTTCGCAGCCTTTACCTCGATGATGTCGTGCGGGGCGCTTTCGCGCTGTCCCGCACTGGTGACGCGGATGTAGCGAGCTTTTTCGTGGAGTTCACCGAGATTTCGGGCACCGAGGTAGCCGAGGCCACTTTGAACACCGCCTGCGAGTTGTGTGAGGACGGTTTCGACTGCGGGGCTGACTTCCTTGAGGGCTTCGATGCCTTCAGCGGCGACTTTGCGCGTGGCGTCTTTGTCCACGTGGCCGTAGCGAGCCGCGCTGCCTGCTTGCATGGCGACGAGGCTACCCATTCCACGGTATTGTTTGTAGAGTTTGCCGTTGATTTCCATGATCTGGCCGGGCGCCTCGGGGCAGCCGGCGAGCAATCCGCCGCAGATGACCGCATCGGCGAGCGTGAGTGCTTTGACGATGTCGCCGCTTTTCACGATGCCGCCATCGGCGATGATGGTGACGCCTTTTTTTGCCGCAGCGCGGCTGGCGACGTAGAGCGCGGTGAGTTGCGGGATGCCGACGCCGGCGACGACGCGCGTGGTGCAGATGGAGCCGGGGCCCTGGCCGATTTTGATGACGTTGGCTCCGCACTCGGCGAG
>CAMBOD010000393.1 GCA_945868985.1 Prosthecobacter debontii
GATGGCGTTGCAAAATTCTACGAACCATTATGAGCGATCCCATCATTGTCCAAAAAGCCCCGATGCCCGTGAACGTCGAAGCCGGCAAAACCTACTACTGGTGCTCCTGCGGGCAGAGCAAGAACCAGCCATTCTGCGACGGTTCGCACAAAGGCAGCGACTTTGAGCCCGTCGCCTACAAGGCCGAGAAAGACGGCCCCGTTTATTTCTGCGCCTGCAAGCACAGCAAGAACGGCGCACTTTGCGACGGCAGCCACTCGAAGCTCTAAGCGCCCTTCGTCTTTTTCTAAAGACGCACCGCCCGCCTGCTATTTCGCAGGCACAGCGTATTTCTCAAGGTCACGCAGACTCAGCACCGCGCAGCCCTGCTCCTTGAGATAATTCATGTAGCTCTCGAACATCTCGGGCGTCGTATTCACCCACGGATGCTTGATGTCCGGCACGCCGTGGAAAGTCATCACCGCGATCTCCCCCTGCTTCGCCTTCGCCACGGCGGCCTTGAATTGCTCCAGCGTCGAGCCGGGTTTGCCGTCGAAAGCCTGCGGTAGAGTGAGCGGGTTGTCCTGACCCAAGACGAAAGCCCTCGCTCCACCGGCACGGGCGTATTTGTAACCGCGATCCGCGAGAACTTTCAGCGCGACCTGGCTGGTTTGATAGCCGGGATAGCAGAAGCTGATCGGGCGCGGGATGCCGAATTCCTCACATTTCTTTTCAATATATTCCACATCGGCGGAAAACTGATCCGACGGCTGCCCGCCTGCGCCGGTGTGATTGCGCGTGTGGTTGCCGATTTCAAACCCCGCATCGTTCAGCCCCTTGATCTGCTCCCACGTCATGTAATGCACCTTGTCCGTTTTAAACTCGAAACCCTCGGTGATGAAAAACGTCGCGCCAAACCCCAGCTTCTTCAGCAAAGGCCCCACGAACGTCGCGTGGCTTGCCACTGAGTCGTCAAAAGTGAGCACCACCACGCGCTCGGGCAGCGGCGGACGCTCCACAGCCACCGCAAGACAAAGCATCATCGTATAAATCGCGAGCCAGATTGCTTTCATAAGCACATCGTCGTTAGAGAGAATGTGCCTTTGCCGCAAGCAGCGGATAAAAGCACGAACAGCTTTTGCACTTCCAATCCAATGCCCGCACTTGCGAAGGAGCGGCGCATGGAGGATAGGATGCGCGCCGTGCAAGATTCCAACGACCCGCAGCCACCGCAGCGCCCGCAGATCATTTTTCGCATTCCTCCCAATGTGCAGCGAGGCCCGGAGACGCCCTTTCAAGAACAGGAGCCGAAAACGGAAGGCGGTTGGAAAAAGGCGCTGGGCCCACTGGCATTCATCGGAGTGCTTTTGCTGAAATTCGCCGCTCCGATTCTCAAGTTTTTCCCGTTCATTTTAAAAACGGGCGGGACGATGCTGATCAGCATCGGTGTTTACGCGATGATGTGGGGATGGAAATTTGCCGCCGGTTTTGTGCTGCTGATTTTTGTGCATGAAATGGGGCACGTCATGGCGGCGCGGAAGTTCGGCGTGCCAGTGAGTGCGCCGATGTTCATCCCATTCATGGGCGCATTCATCGCGCTGAAAGGCAGGATGAAAAACGCCTACGAAGAAGCGGAGATCGGCATCGCAGGACCGCTGTGGGGCTCGGCGGGCGCAGCGGTGTGCCACGCGGCGGGGCTATACTACAACATCCCCATCCTCGTCGCGCTGGCTTGGAGTGCGTATTGGCTGAATCTCTTCAACCTCATCCCCGTCGGCCAGCTCGATGGCGGGCATATCGCACAGGCGCTCTCGCCGTGGATGTGGCTGGTGGGTTTTGCGATCATGGTGTGGCTGGCGTTCATGCGGCCAAACTTCATCATCGTCCTACTGCTGCTCATGTCGCTCCCGCGCTTGATGTCTCTTTTCCGCAAACGCACGGAAGAGGAAGTGCGTTTTTACGAAATCACCCCCGCACAGCGGATGAAAATGGCCTTGATGTATTTCGGCCTCATCGGAGCGCTCGTGTATCAAATGCACGCCGCCCACGTGTGGCTCGCGCCGTTTCACAAGCAGTAATACCAAGTGCAGCCCGCTCCGTTTTCCCAGCCTTCCAATCGAACGCCGCAATAGAGCGCCGCAATGGAACGTGACAATGAAGGGCCAACGGCCCGGCCCATACCAGCCCAGGTCAAAGCGAGGAACGAGCGACGGCCTGGGTCTGCGACAGAAAAATAAACAAAGGGCTGAAAGCCCGGCCCATCCTCGCGCACACAGACCAACATTCGCGTTGCGCAATCCCGCAATTTCGGCAAAAACCCACGCCCATGAACTTCCCACCCCGTGATATTCCAACAGATCGGTCGCCCATAAAGGCTCTCACAAACACAACACTTCTGTTCGTGATCCAATAGTTCGCCCAAGTAACGGAGCCTTTCACCCAACTACCTTTGCATGTCGTTGCCCAAAGACTGGATACCACGAGGCTACCTTTCGCATGATGCCATCTATGATGACCCGCCACTGTCCCCAAATGGCGAGAGGAATTGGCTGATCGGATTGATCGAGGGTGATGAGCGTCATCGCATTTACGATGTGCCAGCCTGCGCATCATTCGGTGACATAGCTCGCGCTTTTCGTGTCGGCAGTCATGGCGCGAACAGCTATGGCTATGATGAGTCAGAAACCATTGAGATGGTAGCTCAGAAACTTGATGTGAATCAGGGTATTGCTCTAGGCCGAGTCGTGTTTGCTGACGAGGCTGGTTACAAGGTTCGGTTCTCGAAACCCATTTCCTCCGACGACTACATTCTCATCGAAGCGCTCTTTCCTGAGGATGATGCCATGCAGGCAGGACTCGAGTCTTACATTAGCGAGTGGTCTGGAGAAGGACACCCTTTGGCTCCCCTTTGTGGCAGCGATTTACTCCACCTCTGGTGGGACTGACACTCGATGATTGAGCCACAAGACAACACCAAGGGCGAACGATGAAGAGCAACAAGACTGCAAAGGCATTTGCTTGGTTCAGCGCTCTCTTGGTTCTGTTCGGTGTCGCGCTGTTCTTCGCAGCCGACACATTGGCGACGCCTTGGATGTCCTACGCCAGTTCTCCGCGCCCTGTTCCCGATACTGTAGCGACGATTCATCATGTCAGTGCCACACTCATCGTCATCGGAGCGGTTCTCGCCGCAGTCGCATTTTCCACACGGACTCG
>CAMBOD010000394.1 GCA_945868985.1 Prosthecobacter debontii
ACCATCATTTCCGACGCCTCGCGCGGCGGCAGCACCTCGTTGCAATTCCTCCCCCACACCGCCAGCCACACCTCGTAATGCACCGGGCTCAGTTGCAGAAAAACATGACGCCCCATCCCGCCCGCATAGCGCTGCGGCCCGCCCGTCACCTGCGCCCAAAAATCCACAATGGTCTGCAAATGCCTCGGCCAGTCGCTCACATGCTCGCGAAAAATCGCCTCCACCTCCGGCTCATAGCGCAGCCGCGCGTAAAACCATTTCACCAGCCGCTGCAACCCCGCCTCCCCGCCCAGTCGTTCATACAGCGAAGCAAAAGGCGGCGCGTCCACCGGAGGATTCGGCTGAACGATGTAGTCACCACTCATGGCTGGCTTTTAAAGAAGCGCCTTCGCCGCAGTCAGGGCCTCAGCGAGTTTGCTGGCGTCTTTGCCGCCGCCTCGGGCGAAGTCGGGTTTGCCTCCGCCTTTGCCTCCGACGATCGGGGCGATGGTCTGGATGATTTTTCCGGCTTGCACTTTAGATTGAAACTCTTTGCCGACGCTCGCGATGAGCGTGACGGCCCCGCTGCTGGCTGCGCCGAGGACGACGATGCCGTGGAAGCTGCCTTTCAGCGCTTCCGCAATGTGCATGACGCTGTCGCCGTCGAGGTCGCCGAGGTTGGCGACAATGGCGTTGTTCTCCGCGCTCGCGAGGAGCGATTTCGCGCGCCCGGCGGCTTCGCGCTGCTGGGCGGATTTGAGCGTCTTTTCGAGTTCCTTTTGCTGCGCGAGGACGGCGTCGAGTTTCTTTTCCAGATCGGAAAGCGGCGCGCCGATTTTCGCGGCGAACGCGTGCAGACGCGCGGCGTCGTTCAGCGCGGAATCGTAGGCGCTGAGGCCGGCGACGGCTTCGATGCGGCGGACTCCGGCGGCGATAGCGGCTTCGCTGGCGATGCGGAAAAGGCCGATCTCGCCGGTGGCGCGGGTGTGCGTGCCGGCGCAGAGTTCTTTGCTGTATCCGCCGATGTCCACGACGCGGACGGTCTCGCCGTATTTGTCGCCGAAGAACTGCATGATGTCGGCGCGCCCGCGCAAGTCGGCGTAGGGCACTTCGTTCCAGACGACGGGCGCGTTTTCGAGGATGCGCTCATTCACGAGGCGCTCGATGTCGCGGACTTGCTCGGGCGAAAGTGCGGCGCTGTTGAAGTCAAACGTCAGCTTGTCCGGCGCGACGCTGGAGCCTTTTTGCGTGGCTTCCTTCGAGACGACTTCGTGCAGCGCCCAGTGGAGCAAATGCGTGACGGTGTGATGCCGCTGGATGGCAGCGCGGCGGCGGGCCTCGACGGACAGCGTCACATGGGTGCCCACGGCGGGCGCATCCACGCCCTCGAGGAAATGCAGCCACGTGTTGCCGCTCCGCTGCGTATTGGAAATGCGCCACGTATCCGCGCCATGCACGATCTCGCCGGAATCGCCCACCTGCCCGCCCATCTCGGCGTAGGCGGTGGTCGAATCGAGCACTACAGCGGTCTTGTCCTTGAGCGCGACGACTTCGAGCACCTTCGCCTCGGTCGAGAGCGCGTCATAGCCGAGGAAGTTCGTCGGCACCGTCGTCTCGATTTGGGAAAGCTCAATGATCTGCTTCTTCTGCGCGGCGCGGGCGCGGGCGCGCTGCTTCTCCATTTCGACTTCAAAGCCAGCGACATCAACTTTCAAGCCACGCTCGCGGGCCATGAGTTCCGTGAGGTCGAGCGGGAAGCCGTAGGTGTCGTAGAGTGTGAACGCGAAGTCTCCAGCGATCCGCAGCATTGGATTCCCATGTTGATCAGTTTCGTGAATAACAGCCGCAAATTCACGAAAACGGACTCCGGCTTCGATAGCTGGCGTCAGGCTCCTGTCCCGGGCATATGCGCAAAGCGCTTCCGCGTGTTCGTTGAATAACTGAATCCCCCGATCCAGCGTCCGATTGAACGCCTCCTCCTCGCGCTTCAGCGTTTCCTCTACGTGCTTTTGTTTTTCGCGGATGTTCGGGAAGACGTCGCCCATGGTGCGGGCGAGGACGGCGACGAGTTTGTAGAAGAAGGGTTCGTGGAAGCCGAGGGTGCGGCCGTATTTCACGGCGCGGCGGAGGATGCGGCGGAGGACGTAGTTGCGGTCGTTATTTCCCGGCTGGATGCCGTCGGCGATGGCGAAGCTGAGCGTGCGGATGTGGTCGGCGATGACGCGGAAGGCGACGTCCTCTTTTTCCTGCGCGGTGTCGCCGGTGCTGCCGGATTGCGGGAGCGTGCAGCCGTAGGTTTTGCCGCTCAGTTTTTCGATTTCGTCGAAGATGGGGCGGAAGATGTCCGTCTCGTAGTTGGAGATTTTCGCGTTGGCGAAGTCGGTGAAGTTTTTTGTGCCCTGGATGATCGAGGTCACGCGCTCGAAGCCCATGCCAGTGTCCACGTGCTGCGCGGGGAGCGGCGTGAAGGTGCCGTCGGGGTTGGCGTTGAACTGGATGAAGACGAGGTTCCAGATTTCGATGCACTCGGCGGTGCCTTTGTTCACGAGCGCGCCTTTCGTGTCGCCAGCAGGCGTGAGGTCCACGTGCAACTCGGAGCACGGGCCGCACGGGCCGGTCTCGCCCATCATCCAGAAATTGTCCTTTTTGTTGCCGTTGACGATGTGGATGGCGGGGTCGAGCCCCTTGCTGCGGAATTTTTCCGCCCATAAATTCCACGCTTCCTCGTCGCGATCGGCGGGATCGCCGATGGATTTGTCGGGATTGTAGATCGTCGCGTAGATGCGCTGCGCGGGAAATTTCCACCGCTCGATGATCAACTCCCACGCCCACTCGATGGCTTCCTTTTTGAAGTAGTCGCCGAAGGACCAGTTCCCGAGCATCTCGAAGAACGTGTGGTGGTAGGTGTCGAGGCCGACGTCATCGAGGTCGTTGTGCTTGCCGCCTGCGCGGATGCACTTCTGCGTGTCAGCGGCGCGGGTGTCGCTGCCTGGGACAGCGCCCGCCCATTTGCTCACATCCGCCGCGCGCTCGCCGAGGAAGATGGGGACGAACTGGTTCATGCCGGCGTTCGTGAAAAGGAGGTTCGGCGAATCCGGCATGAGCGAGCCGCTCGGCACAATGGTGTGCTGCTGCTGACGGAAGAAATCGAGGAACGACTGTCGGATTTGTGCGCTGGTCATCATATAGAAAAAGAGCGCGGAAGCTACATG
>CAMBOD010000395.1 GCA_945868985.1 Prosthecobacter debontii
GTTCATGCTGCGTTTGTTGTTTGCTGGTTCATTCATTGGCGACACCGCCCAAACAGTGATCCCGCTCTTGCGGATAGGCTCGGCACACGCCACGCGACCTGCGGTCTTACCACTCTTCCAAGCAGGCCGCTTCCCTTTCAAAAAGCGCCACGCCCACAAGGAGGGCAGCCATAAAGTCTAGGCGTCATCGCACGTATGGGCATTCTCAAAAACCTGAAGCTGCGGTTCTCGCCGCCACGAATTACCGATCCAGACTTCGGCAGTTTGCTTTTCATGTTCATTCCGAACGCTCCGGAGCGCTCTTACTGGGAGTGCGAGTGGAAGTTCCCGACGACTGGCACTGAGATTTCTATTGGCTTGCCCGGCGGAGAGAGCGGCCCGCTACCAGTGGCTCGCCAGTTCTATTTGAGTTTGCCCGGTCGCTTTGAGCAGATTCTCGCCGCCGCTCGCCCTCAGTTACAGGAGGTTTTTAGGACGTGGTTGCAGCAGGACTTGCCTCAGGACATATTCACCGTCGTCAAGCTCGCAGGCTTTGGCCTTGATGACGCTAGGGCACAGCCGGTTCAGTGGGATATTTCCTTTGAGACTACCGGCGACAAGTGGCTCGGCATTATCATACCGTTTGTCGGAGACACGGCACAGAAAGCGACGGTAGACACATGACACCCCCCTGAATAACAGGAACAAAGGAGTTAGGCTGGAACGATTTTCATATTGAGGGCTGAGACTTGTTTTCGAGGTATTGCAGGCGCTCGGCGTTGGCAGTGCGGGGTATTCGCTTTTACCCGCCGATGCCGTCGCCCATGTTGAGCTTTACGTAGTCGGTGGTGAAGTCGGTGGTATAAACGACGTATTCGGCGCGGCCCATGTTCAAGTCCACGCAGATGGTGAATCGCTTTTGCTTCACGATGGGGCCGATTTTTTCGAGCGGGGTTTTGCTTTGCATCCCGCCTTTTACGGCGATGACGCCGTCGTAGAAAATGTCCACGAGTTCCTCACGCATCTTTGCGCCGCAGTAGCCGAGCGCGTCCATGATGCGGCCCCAGTTCGGGTCTTCGCCAAACCACGCGCATTTCACGAGCGTGCTGTTGGCGATGGCCTCGGCGGCGCGGCGGGCGTCGGCGAGTGAAGCGGCTCCGGCGACACGGACTTCCACGAATTTGCTCACACCCTCACCGTCCTTCACGATCATCCACGCGAGTTCGGTCATGACGTGATCGAGTGCGGCCTGAAACGCTTTGAATTCCTTGGTGCCGTATTTGAGCGGCTTGTTGCCGGCGGCTCCGTTGGCAAGCACCAGCACGGTGTCGTTGGTGCTCATGTCGCCATCAATCGTGATGCGGTTGAACGATTGCTCGACGGCGACGCTCACGGCTTTTTGCAGCGTGCTTTTTCCAATCGCCACATCGGTGGTGATGAAGCAGAGCATCGTTGCCATGTTGGGATCGATCATCCCTGCACCCTTTGCGACACCGCCGACTCGCACGGTCTTTCCGCCTGCGGAAAACTCGACGGCAAACTCCTTGGGGAACGTGTCGCTCGTCATGACCGCCCGCGCGACGGCGATGCTACCGTTGCGACCGAGACAGTTTTCCATTTTGCCGATGGTGGCTTCCATTTTCTCGATGGGAAGGGCGACTCCAATGCGACCGGTGGAGCAGACGAGCACCTGTTTTTCACGAAGGCCGAGTGTTTTCGCAGTGGCGCGGCACATGCGCTTGGCATCGCGGAGGCCAGGCACGCCGGTGCAGGCGTTGGCGTTGCCGGAATTGGCGACTATGGCGCGCACATCCGCCGTGGCGAGGTGCGTGCGGGAGACGCGGACGGGCGCGGCTTTCACTTTGTTGGTGGTGAATGTTCCTGCTGCGACGGTCTTGTGTTGTGAAAAAATGAGCGCGATATCGGGTGCGTCCTTGTTCGCGGCTTTCACGCCGCAATAAGCGCTGCCGGCGACGAAGCCGTGTGGAGCGGTGATACCTCCGGGAATTTCTGAGTGTGACATGGGCGGCGTGATTTTATGCGGCGCACTGTGCGGCGCGGGTGGCGTGTATGATCTCGCGCAGCGCGGAGATCAAACGGGAAGTTGGGAACTCGACAAGAAGCCGCGCCGTGAACAAATCACCCACCATGCTCAGAACTTTCCTCGCACTCGCACTGCTCCTCGCCTCGCTGCGCGCCGATGACCGGCTCATCGTGGACGATCAGGTGCTCATCGCCAGATACACAGCCTCCACTGAGGAGCTGCAAAAAGCCGGCAAGCTCGTTTCTTTCAAAACACTCCGCACGCAACTGAACCGCGCATCCTGTGAGCTGCAGCTCCCTGCACCGCGAAAGGAAAAACTTTCTCCGCAGGAGGTGTATCGCACGGTGAGGGAAAGCACGGTCGTCGTCGGCATGTTTTTCAAATGCACGAAATGCAAAGCGTGGCACTTCGACAGTTCGTCGGGTTTCGTCGTAGCGGATGGTGTGGTGAGCACCTGCCACCATGTCGTGCAATTCGAGGACAAGCGGATGCGCGAAGGTTACCTCGTCGTCGCCGATGCGGCGGGGCGCATGTATCCCGTCACCGAAGTGCTCGCCGCCAGCGCCGATGCAGACACCTGTCTGCTGCGCGTCGCCGACCTCGCACTAAAACCGCTCGCGCTAAATCCAGCCGCTGAAGTCGGCGAGCGCGTCTTTTGCCTCGGCCACCCCGATGGCAACCACTGGATGTTCACCGAGGGATTGCTGTCCCGCTATTTCATCAACCGCGAAGAAGCCGAGACCGGGAAAAAAGTGAAACCGTCGCTCTACATCAACGTCACTGCGGAATACTCGCCCGGCAGCAGCGGTGCGCCAATCGTGGACGAATGCGCCAACGTCGTCGGGCAGGTCGAAAGCATCACCGCGAGTTGGGAGAGCGAGCCGATGGAAAAAGGGAAGCCTGTCGCGGCAAGTTACGGGATGCCCCTGCGAGCGTGCATCGCTGCGGAGGAAATCGCGAAGCTGGCCGTGAAGGCCGAGCCCGCGAAACAATAGTCACTCCTTCGCTGACTCCGGCTTTTTGCGATAGAAGACGGCGACGTTCCCAACTTGCATCACGATTTCGCTGGCGGTCTTCTCGGCGATTTGCGGAGCGAGGTCGTGCTTCTCTTCCTTGAACGCAGCGAACTTCATTTTTACGAGTCCATGCA
>CAMBOD010000396.1 GCA_945868985.1 Prosthecobacter debontii
ATCCGCCGTTTGCAAGGCGCGAAGACGAAGCCAGCCGAGCCGTTCTTTCTCGCCGTCGGTTTTCTCAAACCGCACCTGCCGTTCTGCGCGCCGAAGAAATACTGGGACATCTACGAGCGTTCGTCTTTCACGCTCCCTGCGCTACGCAATCCACCCGATGGCGCGCCAAAATATGCGCCTACGACATGGGGCGAGCTGCGTCAATACAGCGACATGCCCGAGAGCGGCCCGCTGACGGACGAGCAGGCGCGCACGTTGATTCACGGCTACCACGCCGCGTTGAGTTTCGTGGATGTGCAGATCGGAAAAGTCATGGATGAACTGGAGCGGCTCGGCCTTGCGAAAAACACCATCGTCGTGCTGTGGGGCGACCACGGCTGGCATCTCGGCGACCACGGCTGGTGGTGCAAGCATTCCAATTACGAACAAGCCACGCGCATCCCACTGCTCATCATCGCACCTGGCGTGACCAAGCCCGGCACACGCACGCAGTCACTCGCCGAATCCGTGGATTTGTATCCCACGCTGTGCGAACTCGCCGGCCTGCCGCAGCCAAAAACACCACAGCCGCTCGACGGTAAAAGTCTCGTCCCCGTGTTGGGCGACCCTTCACATGCGAGCAAGGAAGCCATCTTCCACGCCTACCCCCGCAACCGCCGCCCCGACGGCCCGGTTCTCGGACGCGCCGTGCGGACGGAGCGATATCGTTTGGTGGAATGGAAAAAGCCCGGCGCGGCGACTGATACCGCTGAGTTTGAACTCTACGACTACCAAACCGACCCGATGGAATCGAAAAACCTCGCGAGCGATCAGCCCGAAGTCGTCGCAAAACTCCGAGCAATTCTCGCCAAGGAGCCGGAAGCTAAGGCGCAGACTAAAGCAGCAAAAAATTGAATTGATACTAGCGAGGCCCCCAAGCGGAACTAGGGTTCTGCTATTAGATTTGAGCCATATAAAATCCGAATGCTTCGGTTCCTTTCCCACCTCTCACGCTGCCGCTCAATCCATGATTTTTGACTACATTGAAACCTTCTACACCACCACCCGCATCCACAGATTCCTCGCTATCCAATCTCCTCTCATCTTCGAGCGCTCTCTCAACAACATTCAACCCTCTTTTTACTGTCTTCTTTTCGAGGAAAGATCACTTCCGGCGGCAGATCAAGCGGGCTTGTGCTTGGTGACTGGTAATTGGGGGCACGCCCCGTAAATAGCGCGCACAGCGCGAAAAAAATCCGAATTGTGATTCACTGATGGAATGGCCGCAAAGGAACGCAAAGACTGGTAAGCACTGACCTCTGCGCTTTCGCGGTTACTTCGTGATGGGCTCCCAGACGTGATTTTTCTGGGCTTCGCGGAAGCCCTGATTGGTGGGCTTGAGTTTCCAGATTTCGATTTTTTTCAACACAGTGGGTGCGCCGATGCTGAAGGCGCTGAAGCCGGGTCTGCCCCGGTAGTCGGCGTGCTCGGCGAGCATGGCTTGACGGTCGTTGACGAAGACTTCGACGAGGAATTTGTCCACGAAGATGCGCACGTCCACGTCCTCGCCCTTGGGGAGGCTGGCGATGTTGAAGGGGGCCTCGGCGGCGCCGACACGGAGCGTGCCGTTTTCGGGGCGGAAGGTGATGGGGAGGCCACCGCCTTTGCCGTCGGAAAAAAGGGTGAAGCCGAAGAGTTTCCGATCGGCTTGGTCGCGGGGGATATTGACGTGGATTTCGAGGGAGTCGCCATCGAGGTTGGTGATGAGGGTGCCTACGGGGTTGTTGGCGAGGAGGTCGGCCTTGGCTTTGACGGTGAAGTTGTCGAAGGAGACGGGTTCGTAGCGGAGGGTTTCGAGTTCGCGGAGGGGTTTGATGCGCAGGGTGGAGTCGTCGGCGAGGCTGAGTTCGCGCGGGAGGGACTGGATGGTGCGTTTATCCATGGAGCCGTCGTTTTTGCCGAGGGTGGCGAGCCAGGCCCACATGACGCGGCGGCCATCGGGCGTGAGCAGGCTTTCGGGCGCAAAGTAATCCACGCGCCATTGTTTCATGCCGAAGAGGCTCTGGTTTTCGCGGCGCCAGTTCATGCGGGCGTGGATTTGCGGGACGAATTGCTCGGTCTTTGCATCCCAATCGCCGATGTAGTAGCGGCAGCCGATGTGGTGGCTGATGCACAGGAGCATCCACTTTTTGCCGATGGGAAAGAAGTTCGCGCAGGAGATGTCCTCACCATAGGCGACGTCGGGCATATTGTGCTTGAGGAATTCGCCAACGTGCGTCCAGGTTTTCAAATCCTTGGATTTAAGCAGCGGAGGTTTTTCGCCGCCGGAGATGGCGTAGTAAGTATCGCCGATGAGGAAGCAATCGGGATCCCAGTGATTGATTTTCGCTTCGGTGCCATCGGGCTTTCGCACGTCGAGGGGAAACGGCTTTTCCCAATCGGTGAGCTTGCGATCCGTGGCGATGGCGATCTGGTTTTTACCCGAATTCTGACCGTGATAGATGGCCGCAGGCTTGCCTTCCTTGGTGAGGAAGCCGGTGCCGCTGAACATACCGTGGCCAGTGAAGGAGGGCTGCAATTTCGTGGGCTGCCACATCCAGTGCAGCATATCGGGGCTGGTGACGTGGATGAAGGAGAAGGATTCCCGGCCCTTCCACGGGTGGGCCAGGATGTAGTGCATGTGGTAGGTGCCATCGAGGAAGAAGGCCGCGTTTGGGTCGCCGGGCGCGCTACCGCCGCCGGGGTGCATGAGGTGAAAATTCAGCGCGAGATCGTCGGGGGCTGCGGCGGGCGTGGCGGGCTCTGGAGCTTTATCCTCGGCGTGAAGCGCGGCGAAAGGAGCGAGCAATAGCGCGGCAAGGAGTGTGAGGCGGGCGGAGGAATTGCGGGTGGTTGTGTGCATGGTGAGTTGGAGATGTTGCTACGGGGCTTTCGCGCCGTGGGCAAGTTTCGGAAGTGTCCTGTTTTGAATTTGGAAGCCACGAAGGGAAAATTGTCGCACCTACGGGATGGGCCGACTTCACCGAGCGTGAACGGTGATCGGTGATCGGAGCGCCCCGCGCCGGCGGGTGGGTGCGTCCGCTGCGCCCTGCCTAGATCATCTGTTCGGCGAATTCGCGGGGGTCGAAGAAGCTGAAGTCCTCGGCTTTTTCGCCGGTGCCGATGA
>CAMBOD010000397.1 GCA_945868985.1 Prosthecobacter debontii
CACTGCCCATGTCGGCGACATCATAACTGCCCACATCCGCGAAGCTCAAGCTGGCGGTTCGGTCAAGAAGGGTGAAGTCGTTCGCGCAGTCATCGTCCGCACCAAACATTCGCTCCGGCGTGAAGACGGCGGCTACCTCCGCTTCGATAACAACGCCATCGTCATTATTGACAAGGACTCGAATCCCAAGGGAACCCGTATCTTCGGCCCTGTCGCTCGCGAGCTGCGCGAGAAGAATTTCATGAAGATCATTTCACTCGCTCCGGAGGTGCTCTAAACCATGGCTAATCGTCCTAAATTTCACGTCAAAAAGGGAGACACTGTGCAGGTCATCAGCGGCAACCACAAAGGGTCCTCTGGTAAAATCCTCGCAGTGCTCCCGAAAAAGGAGCAAGTCCTCGTCGAGGGTGTGCGCATCATCAAGAAGCACACACGCAAGAGTCAGGAAAACCCGAACGGGGCAATCCTCGAACGCGAAGGCCCAATTCATATTTCCAATGTAAAACTCGTCTCCAAAGGCGAGCCAGTCGCTAAACAATAAGCCATGGCTGTAGAACTCTATAAAGAATACCAGGAGCGCGTCATTTCCGCGCTAAAAGCACAGCAGGGATACACAAATATCCATCAAGTGCCTAAAATCACCAAGGTGGTCGTGAACACCTGCATCAATGCAGGACTCAGTGACTACAAACAAGCGCTCGAAGACGCGAAGAACGAGCTTTCGACCATCACCGGGCAGAAGCCCGCTGAGACTCGCTCCAAAAAGAGCATCGCGAATTTCAAACTCCGTGAGAATCAGGCAATCGGCGCAAAGGTCACGCTTCGTGGAACACGCATGTATGAGTTCCTAGAGCGTCTCATCAAGACAGCGCTACCGCGTATTCGCGACTTCCGCGGAGTCTCCACCAAGGCATTTGACGGAAATGGAAACTACACGCTCGGCGTGACTGATCAGTCCATTTTTCCTGAAATCGAACTCGACAAAATCAAACGTAACATCGGCTTCGATGTTTGCATCGTCACAACCGCCAAAACCAACGCCGAGGCAAAGGCGCTTCTCACTGAACTTGGGATGCCATTCGCCGACAAAGGCCGCAAACCAAAGGCGCAACCAGTAACCGCGTAATTAGAACATGAGCGCACTCACCGATCCAATCGCAGACTTCCTGACCCGGCTCCGCAACGCAAGCCGCGCCGGTAAGCATGAAGTCCTCGCACCCTATTCCCGCATCAAGGCCGACATCGCCCGAATCCTCAAGCAAGAGGGCTACATCTCGGCGTTTGAAGTCGAGAGCACCGGCAAATTTCCACAACTCAAAGTTGTGACGAAATTTGTCAACCGTGCTCCCGCCATCACCGGCCTTAAGCGAGTTTCCAAACCCGGTCTCCGCAAATACGTGAACACCGAGAAGGTGCCACGCGTGCTCGGCGGTCTCGGTATCACAATCCTTTCGACGTCCAAGGGCGTCATGAGCGGCCGCGAGGCCAAAAAAGAAAACGTCGGCGGCGAGCTGCTGGCCTACGTTTGGTAAAAGCCTATGTCGCGAATCGGAAAAAAAATCATTGAACTGCCTGCAAAGGTCAGCGTGAAAGTCGGTGCCGACGGTGCCGTCAACGTCGAAGGTCCCAAGGGGAAACTCTCATGGACACTTCCTGGTGGAATCGCCTGTAAAGTCGAAGGAACCACAATCACGGTTGCTCGTTCCAACGAAGACCGCCAGACACGTGCATTGCACGGCCTGAGCCGCGCTTTGATCAACAACATGATCAACGGCGTGAGCAACGGCTACGTCAAGGATCTCGAAATTCAGGGTGTCGGTTTCAAGGCCGCCGTGAAAGGAAAAGTCCTTAATCTCAATCTCGGCTACAGCCACGACATTAATCAACCAATTCCCGAAGGCCTGAAGGTCACCGTGACTGATAACACCAAGATCAAAGTCGAAGGAATTGACAGACAAGTAGTCGGCCAGTTCGCAGCCGAAGTCCGCAACTACTATCCGCCGGAGCCTTACAAGGGCAAAGGTGTTCGTTACGTCGGCGAAAAAATCATCCGCAAGGAAGGCAAGACCGTCCAATAAGCCATGGCTACCGCATATCGCAGAGAAAAAATCCAAATGCGCCACGCGCGTCTTCGCAAGAAGGTCGCTGGCACACCAGAACGTCCACGTCTCGCTGTCCATTTCAGCGGCAAGAACATCTACGCACAGATCATTGACGACAGCGTCGGCAAGACTGTCGCTAGCGTGAACACCACTGAGGCGGAACTTAAAACCCAAAAGCCCCACGCAAACGTTGCTACGGCAACCGTCGTCGGGAAGCTTGTCGCTGAACGCGCAAAAGCAAAGAACGTGACGAAAGTTGTGTTCGACCGCGGTGGTTATATCTACCACGGTAAAGTCAAAGCCCTAGCCGACGCCGCCCGTGAAGGTGGACTCCAATTCTAAAAAGTATGTCCGAAGAGACCGCTCCTATTTCTACTCCTGCAACTCAAGCCCCCGTCGAAAATCGTGACCCTCGTGGTCGTGGTCCCGGTGGACCCGGCGGCAATCGCGGCGGCGGCAACCGTGGCCCAGGCCGTGGTGGCCCAGGCCGTGGTGGCCCAGGCCGTGGACCGCGCAAAGACGCTGCTCCAGTTCCGCCAAATGCCGATGGCACTCCCGGTGCCGAGTTGGTTGAAAAAACCGTTTTCATCAATCGCTGCGCCAAAGTCGTCAAAGGCGGTCGTCGTTTCAGCTTTAGCGCACTGCTTGTCATTGGTGACAAATCTGGTCGCGTCGGCTTCGGATTTGGCAAAGCCAAGGAAGTCAGCGAAGCCATCCGCAAGGCTGGTGAACGCGGACGCAAGAGCCTCAAAAAAATGGCTATCACTGACCACACCATCCCGCATGAAGTCATCGGGCGTCACGGTGGTGGCTACGTCATTCTCAAACCTGCCAGCCCGGGAACTGGAATCAAAGCCGGCGGCGCAGTGCGTGCCGTATGCGACGCAGTGGGCATCAAGGACATTCTAGGCAAGAGCCTCGGTTCCTCGAATCACGCGAACGTCCTTCACGCAACGCTCCATGCACTCGGTCAACTCCGTCAGCGCGAAGACATCTTCAAAGCACGCGGCATCACCCAGCAGCCCAAAGGCGCTTAAACTT
>CAMBOD010000398.1 GCA_945868985.1 Prosthecobacter debontii
AGCCGCGAGTGTGGAAAAAGGCGTGCTGCCGCAGAACAAAAATGACGTGGCCGGGCTCACGGCGGGCGCTGCGGATTTCGATTGGGCAAAGAGCGGCAGCACCATTTTGCCCGGCGCAATTTGCGAACATCTCACGAGTTTTGGCGGGATGCTCCACGAAGGTGACACGCAAACGCCGCTCACGGATTTCCTGCGCCACGGTGCGGCGGGAGCGAGCGGAACGGTGAACGAGCCCTACGCGATTCAGGCGAAATTTCCGACACCTTTCATCCACTGGCACTACGCAAATGGCTGCACGCTCGCCGAGGCTTTCTACCAAAGCGTCGCTGCGCCCTACCAACTCCTCATCGTCGGCGATGCGCTTTGCTCACCTTGGAAAAAGCGGTTCTCGGTGAAGACTGACGGCGTGAAAGTCGGGGCTGCGATTAAAGGTTCATTTACGGTGAAGCCCGTCGTCGAGTCTGCTGATGGCCTCAAGCCCGCTTCGTTCGAGCTTTATCTCGATGGCCACCGCTCCGGTGCCGGAGGACCGAATAGCTCATTCACCGTGGACACCGCCAAGCTCCACGACGGCCCGCTGCAAATCACACTCGCGGCAAACAGCCTCGACGCGGTTTCGACGCGGGCGAGCATCAACATTCCCGTCGTCGTTCGTAACAGCGATGTCGCGCTGAACGTCACGGCCCCATCGGGCGACTGGCCGTGGGACAAACCCATCTCGCTGAAAGCCAGCGCACCCGGCGCGAGCGAGATCCTTTTCCGTCAAAATGGTCGTGAAGTCGCACGCAGCACGGACGGAGCCGCAACAATCGATCCGCGCACACTCGGGCAAGGTCCGGTGCGCATCCAGCCGGTCGCGCTGCTTGATGGAGGGCGCGAAATTTGGAGCGAGCAGATACAGCTCAATATCACACCACCCGCAGCGATTTCCTCGCAAAGCCCGGCGATTGGGATGGCGTTCGAGAATGGATTTCACGTCACTCCCGCCGGAGGCGCTGCGGCGCTCGTGCAAAAAGCGGAGGGCGACTGGCTCGCAAAGGCTGGTGTCGTGAAAGACGGTGAATTTGCCATCGAGGCATGGCTCCGAGTGCCATCGGATGACGTGTATCAATTTCAACTCCGCGGCCCGTCAAAGCTCCGCGTAATTGTGGACGGCCAAACACTCGACTGGCCGCGTGGAAAAGAATGGTGGTTCCTCCCCGCTCACCTCGCACGCGGCCCGCACCGCATTCGTATCGAAGGAAAAGCGGACGGCGCGCCGCAACTCGATGCACGCTTCGGCGGCCCCGGCTGTCTGCGTCTGGATGGCGCGCGCTTTCAGCACGCCAAGGCAAAATAACCTACGTGCAAACGGGGAATCCTTTGCGCATCGAAGCCCACGGCTCCTCGGTGGAAACATCCACCAGCCCCGGCTCCGCTGCATTTGCTGGTGAGAGAATCGCGAGAAACACGAGGCGTTCGTTGAAAATATTGTAGGTCCCATGCACTTCACCCGTCGGGACGAAAACGATTTCGCCCGGCCCGATGATGCGGTGCTCTTTCCCGCACCACTGCTCCGCGCGCCCCGACAGGACGTAAATGATTTCCTCCCGCGTCGGATGGGTATGAAAACCATGGCACCTGCCGGGCTCGATGTTCGCGCGCACGAGCAACAGCTCCTTGTTGTCCACGATGTCATTGCGGCACAGCCATTCCTCCAGCGCCCACGGGGAACGGTAGTCCACTTTTTCTGCTGCGGTGACGAAACGACGGAGATTTGGAGTGCTCATGCGCAGAAAATTGCCCGATGTCCCGCGCAGCGTCAACGCCGGGCCCCTATTTTCCAGCCGCTAAAAATGCCTCGGGCGTCATCACAGAAATTGTGCTCCCGATAAAGTCGGACGTATTGCGAGTGACAATCACATCGGCCCCTCCTGCGGCAGCGC
This sequence comes from Prosthecobacter debontii, assembly GCA_945868985.1. Classification (GTDB taxonomy): domain Bacteria; phylum Verrucomicrobiota; class Verrucomicrobiia; order Chthoniobacterales; family Chthoniobacteraceae; genus SXWH01. The sequence continues at coordinate 1,926 of CAMBOD010000398.1, forward strand.
ATGCAATTTGCAAAGCATCCTCAAAGTCAGCTAGCCCGTGACTCCGCCAGTCCGCCGCATCGCGGTGGGATACTGGCGGCACCTCCAGCATCGCGAGCAGTGCGTCCATCATAGCCGCCGTATCTCGTGGCCATGTTGTCGTTCGTGATAATACGCGATGATCGGCAGCGTGTGCTACGCAATCAGCCCTTCATGCACACCGGTATCACAAAGGTTGAGAACTTGATCGCTCGCGGCGCTTGCCAGCGCGCGGCTCCCCGGACGACTGCAACGCCAAACAATCCAGCACGACATTGGCATCGAGCAACACTCTCACGACCCGCGCAGATGTTTGTCGTTGATATGAGTCAGCCAGGCGTCCGTTTCATCCACGACTTTCTTCGTCGAGCCACCCCACTTTTCCACGAAGCCCGTCGGTTTTCGGGGTGCCGTCGTGACTTCATCCACCACCACCTGCCCATTCCCCGCCGCCAGTCGGTAGCGCCGGTGCGGACCCGGATGCGGCAGCATTGAGGCTGGCAGCCGCAACGCGCCTGTCTCATCCGCTTCGAGGATAGTGCACATACGCGGGAAAATGCCCGATGTCCCCCCGCATAGTCAACGCCAGGCCCCGTGACAGATGGCCTTTTGTGAAATATCTGTCTGAACCTACTTCCCTGCGAACAGCAGGCCAGCGACAACCGCAAAATAGATGAGAACGAGAAACAGGATCGAGAGCCAGTAGCCAAAAGGACGAGCAGCACGAAGAAACTCGCCTTGGTTGCTGCGGGTGTAGCCTGTAACGAGATCATGCCAAAGGCTGTAGCCGACGCCCGCGCTGATGGCGACGCCTATAAGACTCCAGCCCCAATCGCCGACATGGATGCCGCGCCAAAGGTAAGCCGCGAGAGGTATACCCCAAACGGCAACGAGCGCTGGTCGCGACCGACGCAAAGCCTCCGAGATAACGGGATGTGCCGTGACGCTGCCGAGATACTCGTTCGGGAGCAGATAACCTTGGTGGCGTTTAGTTTTCATGGGAGACGCGCTCAGTCGCCTAACAGGAAGTAGGCGAAAGGGAGTTTCGGGATTGTGTCCGTCAAGTTTCAGCAAAAAGAGTGGGTCATAGAGGAGAGGAGAGGTTGTTGATGGTTGTGGGTTATGGGGGAACTAGGCGGCTAGTTGGAGAGAGGGTTTGAGGAGGTCGCGAAGCGGTTGCATGTCGAGATAGACAGGG
>CAMBOD010000399.1 GCA_945868985.1 Prosthecobacter debontii
AGGTTGCGCCGGGCCCTTAGCAACGGCCATGCCAGCCCCCGAAAAGTGGCTGTTTTACAGAGGAAAATAGTTCAAATCGTGCTTTTGCCATCAACCACAAAGATGCGCAAAAATAGCCATCCGCGCCCATGATGAGCAAAACGCGACACCCCTCTCGCTGTCCGAAATTCGGTGAACCGCATGCATGACACCCAATCGCGCTTTTGAGCACCAAAACACAGCGGCATTCCGACCAAAACTTTGTGAACTCCGTGCGAGGTTTCATCGCTCTTAATTCAGCATGGGCAGCGCGCCAACGTCCGCGCCAATGACCAATGGATCGCAGCGCCAGCTCGTTCCTCTCGCACGGGGATGGGGCGTGGCCCCTAAATAAATTGGTCGGCATAGGTTGCTAATGGCAGTCTTTCGTTTCCATGCTTCGTCACGCCTTTGCTCTGTCTGTCTTTTTATCCGGCCCGCTTTTGATGGGAGCGGTTGATTACAGCCGCGATGTGCGGCCGATTTTGTCGGACCGCTGCTTTGCGTGTCATGGGCCCGACGGGGAGAAGCGCAAGGCCGGGTTGCGGCTCGATACGTTTGAAGGGGCGACGGCGGTTTTGAAAAGCGGTGACCGCGCCGTGGTGCCGGGGAAATCGAAGGAGAGCACTGTGTTTGAGCGCATTCACAGCACGGACGAAGAGGAAATCATGCCCCCGCCGAAGCTGAATCGCCCGCTGACAGAAGCGGAGCGCGGAGTGCTGGTGCGATGGATTGATGAAGGCGCGGTTTACACGAAACACTGGGCGTTCGTCGCGCCGGTCAAGCACACGGCGCCGCCCGTAAAGAACGCGGCGTGGGTGAAAGACGACATCGATCGCTTCGTTCTCAACGCACTGGAGTCGCAGAGTCTCGCGCCGAATGCGGAGGCGGAACGTTCGGCTTTGTTGCGCCGGGTTTCATTCGTCCTCACGGGGCTTCCGCCGTCGCCGGAGCAACTCGCGGGGTTTGCCGCCGATACCGCGCCGAACGCATACGAGAAGCAGGTGGACGCGTTGCTCGCTTCGCCGCGCTATGGCGAGCGGATGGCGCAGGATTGGATGGATGTCGCTCGGTTTGCGGACACGTATGGGTATCAGTCGGACAACGCTTGCTTCGTTTGGCCGTGGCGCGATTGGGTGATTGGTGCGTTTAACAAAAACCTCCCCTACGACCAGTTCGTGACGTGGCAAACCGCGGGAGACCTTTTTCCAAATGCAACGACGGAGCAGACGCTGGCGACTACGTTCAATCGTCTGCACAGGCAGACGCAGGAAGGCGGCTCGATCGAGCAGGAGTTTCGCCAGGAGTATGTGTCGGACCGCGTCCACACGACGGGCACTGCGTTTCTCGGGCTGACGATGGAGTGCAGCAAATGCCACGACCACAAATACGACCCGTTGCCGCAATCGGACTACTACAGCATGAGCGCGATGTTTGGGCAGATCGATGAGTGCGGGCTTTATCCCTACTCGCTTTCCACGACCGCGCCCGAGCCTTCGATGCGATTGATTGAGCCGAAGCACACAGCGGAAATCGAGAAACGCCGGGCGCAACTCGCGGCGGCTATCGCGTCGGCAAAGACGATGCTCGCCGGGCGCGACGCGGCATTCGAGCAATGGCTTGCTGCGACTGCAACGCTCACGCCTCCGGTTCCATCGGACTATTTCACGCTCGATGCAATCGTGGACGGAAAGTTGCCGAACGCGGTGCCGGGAGCGGCGGCTGCGGCGATGTCCGGTGGCAAGCTCGCCGCGATGCCCGGCGTGGTGGCAGGCGCGATGCAGTTCGACGGCGACACGGTGCTGCAGCTCGACGGTGTGAAGGGCATCACCCGGCATCAGCCATTGAGCGTGTCGCTGCGGCTCTTTTCGCCCGAGCGAAAGGAGCGTGCGATTATCTTCCATACCGGCCCGGCGATGTTTTCGCAGATGGCGGACGCTTCGGGTTTCGAGCTTTTGCTGGAGAATGGGAAGCTGCGCTGGAGCTGTATCCATCTGTGGCCGGGATGTGCGGCATCGATCGAGACCCAGGAGGATTTTCCGGTGGGGAAATGGGTGGATGTCACGGTGACTTACGACGGCTCTTCGTCGGCAGCGGGGCTCAAGATCTACTACGACGGCAAACCTGTGGCAGCGCCGGTTCGGCACGATCATTTGGACAAGAGCATCAAGACCGAGGTCATGCGCCTCGGTGCAAGACCGCGCGACGACCGAGGGTTCGCGAATGGATTGATCGATGAGTTGAAAGTTTTCCGACTGACACTGTCGCCGCTGGAAGTGGCAAATTTGCACGCTCCGGCGATGGACGCTGCGTTCAAATCCGCAAAGGCCGGCGATGCATCGGCGAAGGCTGCGGTGCGTGAACATTGGCTCGCTCGTGTGGACGAGGACGCAGCAAATGCGAGACAGGCAATCATCGCCGCACGCAAGAATCTGGAAGACGACTATCTCAACCAGATCCCGCTGATCATGGTCATGAAAGACTCGCCGCATCCCCGGCAGTTCCACGTCCTGACGCGCGGTGACTACGCCTCGCCGGACCTCAAGCGTCCGGTGCAACCCGCGCCGCCCGCAGCCGTGATGCCGCTCGATCCGAAAGCGCCAAAGAACCGACTCGGCCTCGCGCAATGGATGACGGACCCGAACAATCCGCTCGTCTCACGCGTCGCCGTGAATCGTCTGTGGATGCAGTGTTTCGGAAACGGCATCGTGGCCACGCAAGAGAACTTCGGACTGCAAGGTGACGCGCCTTCGCACGAGAAGCTACTCGACACACTCGCGCACGATTTCTCCCACACCGGCTGGGACGTGAAGCGGATGCTCAAGCGCATCGTCATGAGCGCGTCGTTCCGGCAATCGTCCGTGAGCACGAAGGAAAAGCGGGAGCGCGACCCGAAGAACGCGCTGCTCTCCCGAGGCCCATCGTATCGGCTTTCTGGCGAAGCGATTCGCGACCAAGCGCTGCTCGCGGCGGGGCTACTCGTAGAGAGAATCGGCGGCCCGAGCGTCAAGCCATGGCAGCCCGCAGGCGTGTGGTCCGAGGCCGGTGCATCCGGCGGCGATTACACTCCAGACAAGGGCGAGGGACTCTACCGCCGCAGCCTCTACACCTACCGCAAAC
>CAMBOD010000400.1 GCA_945868985.1 Prosthecobacter debontii
CGTTGCCAATGAGCAGCCGCTTCTGCCGGATGGGCCGCACGTCCACGCCGTCGTTGGCGATAATCGTGAGCGGCCCGGTGGCGGATTCCACATAGAAATACGACGACGCGCCTGCATTGATGAGCCGCAGCCGCACCGGTGCGCCGGGTCGAGATGCGAGTGCGATGCGCCGCTGACCGTTGATGAGAAAGGCATCGTAAGCCACGTCGGAAATATCCATCGCCGGAACACGCGACCATTCACGGCGAAAGTAGTCCGGGAGTTTTCCTGCCTGCGCTGCTCCGAGGATGGATTGCTTCGTGCCCTTGCGAATCGAGTAGTAGTCGCTCCCGCGCATGAGCGTGCGCATCACTTCCTCGGGACGCTCATTCGTCCAATCAGAAAGCACCAGAACATGATCCGCAGCAGCGCGCACTTTCTCCCCGCCGCGAGGAGTCACAACAATCGCGCCATAAACGCCGCGCTGCTCCTGCAATCCAGTGTGCGAGTGATACCAGTAGGTTCCCGCGTGTCGCAGCTTGAACTCGAACGTATGCGTCTTGCCCGGGCGAATGCAGGGCGTCGTGATGCCGGGCACGCCGTCCTGCGCATTCGGCAAAAGGATGCCGTGCCAGTGCAGCGAAGTCTCCTCGCGAGGCAGTCGGTTGTGGACATTGATACGCGCAGTATCGCCCTCGGTGAAACGCAGGACTGGCGCGGGTATGCCGCCATTTACCGTGAGCGCGATGCGTGGCTTGCCTGCTAGAGAAACTTCAGCTTCTGCGATGGTGAGATCGTATTCGACGACGCGCGCTTGGAGCGTGGCGACGAGCATAGCGAAAGTGAGATAGATGATAATTGGTTTCATAGGTGGAAAGGCTGGGATGGCGTTGCTGAGTTATCGTGTTGAGCGATGTCAGCGGTGGTAGGGAAATTACGGGCGGCAGTAAAAAGTGTGCGCGTGAGAAAGGATGATCGTTTCATCTTGCGGGTAAGAATTGCCTGCACCGAACCTCCGCCGCGCGCGCGGCGGAGGTCGGTGTATTCAGGCTATGGCTACTTTTTGCACTTCGAGCAGCACTTCCCGTCCTTGCAGTCCGGGCAGCACTTTTCCGCTGTGCATTTATCGCAGCACGCTTTGGCGTCCTTCGCGGTTGCCGCAAAAGGCAGAGCGATTAGCGCTGCGGCCATCATGGCTTTCAGCATGGTTTTCATGTGTGTTTTGTAGTTGCTTGTTGTGTCCGCTTTGCGGCCCCGGACGGCGGCGGACTTGCAGCGCGACGGGGATTTGCCCGATGGGCAAAAGTGTTTGGCAGCGCAGTGGAAAAGACGCCCGAGCGGCGCTAGACTGCGCGGTGTCACTCACCAGAGCGAGTGACGTCAGAAGCGCACCGGCGGAGCGTGCGAGTGCAGGCTCCGTTGCAAAACCAATTCAGCGAACGTGGGCGAGTCCGGCGGCGGGCCGGTTTCCGGGGCGGCACTGATTACCGGGGGAAAGGAAATGAAAACCGTGGAAGGCAAATCCAGCAGCGCTTTGACGATGTCCGCCTGCGCCTTGTCCGGCAGCTTCGCGCCATCGGGCGTCACGACATTCAGGGTCTTGCAGCAGCCATGTGGCATTTGCTGGCAGGGCAGCTTGTCCTCGGGAGCGGATGATTTTTTCTGACAACAGGCGGACTCACCTGCCTTGTGAACGGCCTGCCGCATATCGCCCAGCATTCCAGCCAGAGCGCAGTGGTTTGAAAGCACGACCCAGCCGAGAAGAGTCAGAACCCCGACCAAAACCCGGGTGAAATGCTGGCTGCGAATTGTTTTCACGGCTGAGATGAGAGTGGACCTCTCTGCATTTTGTTCAATCAATCTTTCACTTCGCGTTGCGGAATGCATCGGGAGCGTTAGTATCGCCGCCGCTCAATGATTAGCTGCTCCACCTGCTGGAACTCCGGACGCCACACCGACGGCGCCGCGATGATCCAAGAAATACTAGATCTCGGCTTCGACACCGTCGAACTCGGCCACGGCATCCGCCTCCCTCTCGTCGAGGGCATCCTCAAAATGTGGGAGGCCGGAAAAGTGAAAATCTCCTCGCTCCACAACTTCTGCCCCCTGCCGCCGGAAATCCCCCGCGCATCGCCCGACTGCTACCAGCTTTCCTCGCACCTCGACGGCGAACGCGAACGCGCCATACGCCACTCGCTCAAGACCATTGATTTCGCCAAACGCCTCGGCGCGCCCTTCGTCGTCATGCACCTCGGCAGCGTCCCCATCGGCGAATACACCGAGCGACTCGTAAAAATGGCCGAAGTCGGCATGCACATGAGCAAAGACTTCGTCCGCCTCAAACTCGAAGGCGTAAAAAAGCGCGAGGCAAACCGCGAGCGCCCCTTTCAGCGAATGCTCACCAGCCTCCGCCGCGTTTACGACTACGCCGCCGAACACGGCATCCGCCTCGGCATCGAGAGCCGCCACAGCTTCGAGGAAATCCCCAGCGAGCGCGAAATGCTCGCCGTGCTCGACCAATTCCCCGCCCCCACCGCAGGCTACTGGCACGACTTCGGCCACGTGCAGGTAAAGCACAACCTCGGCTTCCTCGACCACGTCCAGTGGTTTGAAAAAATCGCACCCCGCCTCATCGGCTGCCATCTCCACGACACCAAATGGCCGGGCCGCGACCACATGGCCCCCTTCACCGGCGACGTCGAATACGACAAACTCCTCCCGCACATCCCCAAGGACACCCTCTTCGTCTTTGAAATGAGCCCCCGCCGCACCAAGGAAGAAATCACCACCTCCCTCGCCAAGTGGAAAGAACGCTTCGGCGCGTGATAACGCAGTTCGTGTCTATCCCTGATTCACTCCAAAAACAAGCCTCAGCCCTCAACAGGAAACTCGCGCCAGCCTGACACCTTCCTCTTCCTGTTATTCAGGAGGCGCATTCATTCGGATGCCACTGGAAATGAACCTCCGAAGACTCAATGACCCAACGCGCTGTGTCGTGCGCTCCGCACCACTCAATCTCGTGGATGACGTGGCCGCTGTCGGAGAGGCGGAACTCGTCGTAGCGCCAATCTCTGTGCCCGTGGGCAGAGTCAGAAGCGTCGAGGCGATAGCGGACAACGCTGGGATAGAAG
>CAMBOD010000401.1 GCA_945868985.1 Prosthecobacter debontii
GCATGGCCGTTGCTTCGCTATCGCACCGGCGATCTGGTGCGCAGTGGCGTGGATAAATTGGAAGGCGGAATCCTCGGACGTGCCGACGACATGCTCGTCATCCGTGGTGTGAACATTTACCCGAGTGCCGTGGATGCCGTCGTGCGCTCGATCCCCGAAGTCGCCGAATACCGTGTCACCGTCGCGCTTCGTGGTGAAATGCACGAACTCTCCGTGGCCATAGAAACCACCGACGATACCGCCGCGAGCAGATTAGAGCGCGCCTTCACCGCAGCCTTCACCCTGCGCATCCCGGTCACCCGGGTGCCATCGCTTCCACGCTTCGAGTTAAAAGCCCGCCGCTGGCAGCGGGTGTAGAATTTCAGCCAAGGAATTTCGAGCTTCGGGCGGCGGGGGCTTTGTCTGTATAGAGCGGCCATGCGCATTATCGCGATTGATCCTTCGCTTCGTTCCACCGGCTTTGCCGTGCTTGAAAAAGTCGGCGGTAAATTGCGCGCGCTGGAATATGGCTCGGTGAAAAATGCGGCGAAGCTTCTCGCGAGCAGTTGTCTCGTGGCGATCCGCGAGCGCATCGCGGAGGCTATCTCGAAGCACGGGCCGGAGTGCGCGGTTTTCGAAGGTGTGATTTTTGTGCAGAGTCATCGCACGGCAATCACGCTCGGTGCGGCGCGAGGCGCGGCGCTGGTGGCGGCGGCGGAGCGCGGGTTGCCGATTTATGAATATGCACCACGTCGCGTGAAGCAAAGTGTGGTCGGGCGCGGTGGCGCGCAGAAGGAGCAGGTGGCTTTCATGGTGCGCGCGCTGCTCGGCCTCACGGAGACTCCCGCTGCCGATGCGGCGGATGCGCTGGCAATCGGGCTGACTCATTTTAAATCGGCGGAGACTGCGCGAGTCGGCGCGGCGGTGCTGGAGAGGATTTAGTGGCTTGGCGATTGGGCGGGTTGCGGATTTGCTGACGGCGTGGCTGCTCAAACACCAATCATCCAAACGCGCTGGCTCGGTCGTGTCCGATACGAAGATGCGCTCGCTTTGCAGGAGGAGATCGTGGCGCGCAAAGCCGGCGATGCGGACGCGCCGGATGAGTTGTTTTTGCTGGAGCACGATTCTGTTTTCACCATCGGGCGCACGGCGGATCAGTCGTCTCTGCGCGATGTTTCGCCCGTGGTGGTGATTGGAAGAGGCGGCCAGGGGACGTGGCACGGTCCGGGGCAGTTGGTGGGCTATCCGCTTTTGGATTTGCGGCGGCGCGGATCGGATTTGCATCGTTACCTTCGCGAGCTGGAGGAATTTTTAATCGCGATGTGCGCGGAACTCGGCGTGACGGCGCAGCGGCGCGAGGGGCTCACTGGCGTCTGGGTGGGTGAGCGGAAACTGGCGAGTATCGGCGTGGGTGTGCGGCGTTGGATTTCGATGCACGGTTTTGCGCTGAACGTTTGCGGTGCGATGGAGGGCTTCTCGCGTATCACGCCGTGCGGTCTGGATGGAGTCGAAATGACGAGCTTGGAACGAGAGGGCGCGGGAGCGGTAAGTGTCGAGGCTGTGGCTGAATTGGTGGGTGCTCGATTTGTCACGGCTTTTGCTCACTGTGAGGAAAAGGAAAACCCAGCTTGACGGATCGGTATCGTCTCAGGCTAATACGCGCCGCTGTGCCGGGCTGTAATCCGCCTGCTGGCAACCCAACCAAATCATGAAGCTCCGTGTTTTTTCTGCGGCCCTGTGGGCCATCACTACTCTAGTCATCGCTCCCAGCGCGCACGCCCAGCAGGCGCTGCCGCCTGTGAAAAGCATTGATGTGCAATTCGTCGGACCACAATCGGTCTCAAAGGAAAAAATCCTCGCCAATATGCGGACTCGCGTTGGCAAGCCCTATTCGTCGCAGGTGACGGAGGAGGACGTGCGCAATCTCTACTCGACCGGCAATGTGAGCAATGTGCGCATTTTCGGCGAGCCTGCCGGCGATGGCGTGAAGGTGATTGTGGTAGTGCAGACGAAGAGCACGATTTCCGAAGTGGTGATCAATGGTGCGACGCGCGTGAAGGCGTCGAAGCTGCGTGATCAGATTTCTGCAAAGCCCGGCGATGCGCTCAGCGAAGCTTCGCTGAATGCCGACAAGCAGAAGATTATCGAGTATTACCAAGGCAAGAGCTTCGGTGATGTGGATGTTCGTTTTCGCACGGAGGATAATGATAAAGCGGGCACGTCGCGCGTGGTGTTCGACGTGATGGAGGGCGCGAAGACGAAGATCGATCACGTGTATTTCGAGGGAAACACGGTGGCGTCTCGCAAGGAACTGCTGAAGGTCGTGAAGACGAAGCCGAAGGGTGTGTTGAATTTTCTCTCCAGCACGGCTGGCAAGCTGAGCAGCGACCAACTCGAAGAAGACCGTCGTGCGATTCGTGAGCTATTGCAGAGCAAAGGCTATGTGGATGCTGATGTGCGTCAGCCGAGCGTGGTGCGCAATGGCGAGAAAGTAGATGTGACGTTCCCAATCGTAGAAGGACGCCAGTATCGCGTGGGCAAGGTGACATACACAGGAGCGCAGGTTTTCCCGCTGGATGAACTGACCAAGGGACTGCGCCTGACTACGGGCAGTATTTATTCACCACAGGCGCTGGCGGCGGACCGTCGCACGCTCGCTGATCTCTACGGAGCGAAGGGCTATCTCGATTTGCAGGTTGTCCCGATGCCTACGCCCGGCGGGGCTGGGATTGTGGATGTGAGTTTCCGCATTGATGAGGGCATCCAGTATTACGTGGATAAAGTGAACATCGCGGGCAACACGCGGACGAAGGACAAAGTCATTCGCCGTGAGCTCGCACTGACCCCGGGCGATCCATTTAGCACGGTGCGCATGGATGCGAGCCGCCAGCGTCTGGAGAATCTCAAATACTTTGATGCTCGCAACGGCGTCAATGTGCGCCCCGCTGAGCCGATGGTTTCCGTGCCTGGACGCCGTGACTTGAACGTGGACGTTGTCGAAACACGCACGGGGTCCTTTAACTTCGGCGCCGGATTCAGCTCGGTGGACAATCTGCTCGGCTTTGTCGAACTCACACAGGGTAACTTCGACCTCGCCGGCTGGCCACGGTTTCAAGGT
>CAMBOD010000402.1 GCA_945868985.1 Prosthecobacter debontii
CGAATACATCCATGCACCGCGTATGCGGTGCGACAAACGGTGGCACATGCATGGTCGCGCCGACTACGCGGCGCTTGTTGCTCTCCTGCTGTCCGTGGGTTTCGCTGTGCTTCACCCACGGCTACCGTAGTGGCTGGCGCTACGCGCCAATTGGCGACCATCGCATCCACGTTCATCGTGACGCGCTCCGGTTTCTCCGCTAATGGAGACGGGCGAAACCCCATGCAACCCATGAAGCGATGCCCGAAATGTTCCTCCCTTTTTCCAAAAGATAGGCGATTGTGCTATTGCGGATACCACTTCAGCAGCGACGAGCCCGAGGCGATTCTGACTCCCGATGAGCTTGCCACGTTTGCAGCCCGCGAAAAAGGGCGGGCGCAAGCCAACAAGGGATGTTTGATTATTGTGTTCCTCGCTCTCATTCTGGGGATTTTTTTGCTTATTGTGCGCATGCGTTTCTTTAACGACGGCAACTGGCATTGATTTTCTCCACGCCTCCCGCAGCCGCCGTAGAGTGCCTCCCTTCGCGCATCCACGTTCCTCGTGACGCGCTCCGGTTTCTCCGCTAGTCGGAGTGGCCATGCGTTTTCTGCTTTGCGTTTGTTTTTCGCTCCGGGTGATGGCGGGGGATTTTCCCAAGCCTTTTAATACGGGGAATGATGTAGGGAAGTCGCCGATGCCGGCGGCGGAGGCGGTGAAGCTGATCAAGCTGCCGCCGGGGTTCAAGGCGACGGTCTTTGCTGCGGAGCCGGATGTGCAAAACCCCATCGCCTGCGCGTGGGACAGCCGGGGGCGGCTCTGGATTGCGGAGAATTACACGTATGCCGAGGGGAAGACCAATTTCGACAAGAAGCTGCGCGACCGCATTCTGATCTTTGAGGACAAGGACAACGATGGCCATTTCGACAAGCGCACGGTCTTTGCCGACAACTTGGAAAAGCTCACGAGCATCGAGCTGGGCTACGGCGGGGTGTATGCGACTGCGCCGCCGTATCTGCTTTTCATCCCCGACCGCGATGGCGACGACAAGCCGGACGCGCCCATTTTAACTACAGAGCGCACAGAGAGCACGGAGAAGGGTGGAAAAGAGAAAACGCCCGCGCCCGCGAATGCCTCCGTGTCCTCCGTGCGCTCTGTAGTTAAATTGCCCGGCACCAACTACGAAATCCTCCTCGATGGCTTCGATGCCTGGAGCATCCGCCACAATTTCGTGAACGGTCTGCGCTGGGGGCCGGATGGCTGGCTCTACGGGCGGCACGGCATTCAGGCCACTTCGCACATCGGCGCGCCGGGCACTCCCGCCGCCGAGCGCACGCCGATGAACTGCGGCATCTGGCGCTTTCACCCCGTGCGGCGCACGTTTGAAGTCGTCTGCTGGGGCGGCACGAATCCCTGGGGGCTGGATTGGAATGCCGAGGGCGAGGGCTTTTTTACCAACACCGTCATCGGCCACGTCTATCACCTCATCCCCGGCGCGCACTACGAGCGCATGTATGGCGAGGATTTGAACCCCCACATCTACCAGCTCCTCCCGCAGACCGCCGACCACTACCACTACGACCGCTCGAAGACGTGGAGCGATTCGCGCGCGGGGAAAGCGAACGATTTCGGCGGCGGTCACGCCCACTGCGGCTGCATGATTTACCAGGGCGACAACTGGCCCGCCGAATACCGGGGAAAACTTTTCACGCTCAACCTCCACGGTCGCCGGATGAATTGCGAACGCCTCGAACGCAAAGGCAGCACCTACGTGGCGAAGCACGAGCCGGATTTCGCGCAGTTCGGCGACCCGTGGTTCCGCGGCATAGACCTCACGACCGGCCCCGACGGCGGCGTGTATGTCCTCGACTGGAGCGACGACGGCGAATGTCACGAAGACGACGGCGTCCACCGCGAAAGCGGCCGCATCTACAAGATCACGTATGGGGAGGCGAAGAAGCCGGACTTGGGGAAGAAGGGAGACTTGGCCGCGATGAGCACCGCTGAGTTGATGGCGCGAGGCTACATCGGCACGGAATGGGAAAATCGGATTTGTCTGCGCTTAATCGCAGAGCGCCATTTGAGCGAGCCGATTTCCGAAAAAAAACGGAAGCAACTCCTAGATGAGTATTTGGCCGCAATTAAAACGGATGCCGTGAACAACCGTGGATATATTCAACGCGGGACCAAAATAGTCGTATTGCTAACAGAAGCTGAGGTCGACAAGCCCCCCGCTCCGGCAACTCCAGAAAATCGTGAGATGATTAATAATGTGATTACCCACGCCACGTTGGGAGGTGACGTCCGCACAAGGCGGCGGTTTTGCAGCATATTGAAAAGCGATAAGGTGGATGACGTCCTGTTCCGTATGCAGAACATCCTCATGCTCCCCGAGGACAACGACGACCAAGTGCTGCCGCTGCTTTATTGGTCAACTTTCGAGTGGCTCTTCAGCGAGAAGAACGACGCTACCGTGAATGAAGCCGCCAAAGCCGCGTATGAAGGCAAAATCAGAATCGTCCTCGAAAACGCCGCACGCCGCGTCACCTACGACCTCGCGAAACGCCCCGCGCTGCTCGACGGCTTGCTCGCGCTCACGGTGAAATCTTTCGACGAAACAAAAGCCGGCTGCATTACGCGCGGCATCTCCGCCGCATTGCGCGGAGCCGCCAAAGCCCCCGCGCCCGCAAACTGGCGCGCCTTCGCGGAGAAGGCCGCGAAGATTCCCGCCCTCGCCGACAAGGTGCGCGAGCTGAACGTCATCTTCGGCGACGGGCGCGCGCTCGACGAAATCCGCGCTCTCGCCCTCGACGGCAAGGCCGACCTCGCCACGCGGCGGCAGGCGATTGAGTCGCTCATTTCCAGCAGCGACAGCGGGCTGCGCGGCATTTGCGAAAAGCTCGTCGGCAACGGCGACCTCACGCCCGTCGCCATTCGCGGCCTCGCCACGTTCGATGATCCCGCCGCCGCCAAACTCGCCGTGAGAAACTGGGATCGCCTCCGCGCCGACGCGCGCCCCGGCGTCATCGGCTCGCTGTGCTCGCGCCCCGTTTTCGCGCAAGCGCTGCTCACCGCCATCCGCGCCGGAAAAATCGCCCGCGAAAACCTCAC
>CAMBOD010000403.1 GCA_945868985.1 Prosthecobacter debontii
CGACGGCTTCCTGCAATGCGGGCAGCGCTCCGTTGCTTTCGGCAATCGCTTTTTCCGCGATGGAAATTTGCTCGGCGATAGTAGGCGGATTCGTATCCAGCGCACCGATGCGCTTTCCGTCGAGTGAGCATACGCGCACTTCGCCCGTCCAGTCGGTCGCGATCACGCGCTCACCATTAAGAGTGCATCGGACGGCGAGATCACTGAACGCTTCGGTGGTCGCGACCTGTTTTCCGGTCGCATCCCAAATCTTTGCCACCTTGTCCCGGCCACACGTGGCCAGCCGTCCATCAGGCGAAAACTCCGCCCATAGCGCGCCGCCATTGTGCGCGGCCCAGCTTTTCATCTCCGTGCCATCCTTCACATTCCACAGCGTCACCTTGCCGTCCTCACTCGCGCTCGCGAGCACGCCGGGCATAAACGCCAACGCCGTCACGCCTGCCTTGTGTCCTGCGAGTGTGCTGAACGGCTTCGGGTCCGTGCCTGTCTCCCATACTTCGATGCCGCCATTGCGGTCACCGGATGCGAGATATTTTCCGTCAGGGCTAAAAGCGAGCGCTGTCACCCACTCGGTGTGCTTTTTGATCGTCGCGGTCTGCTTGCCGTCCTTCGTCTGGAAAATTTTCAACCGCCTGTCCGCGCCACCAAGCGCTACGAACTGATGGTCCGGCGAAATATCCGCCGCCAGCACTGCATCGGTTTCATTGCCCACGGTCCCCGCGCGTTCGCCAGTCGTCACATCCCACAACACGACTCTGCCCGACTTCCCTCCAAGGCCGCCCGCCGAGAGCAGCAGCTTCGCATTGCGCGAAAAGCGCAGCACATTTGGAAACCCTTCGGGAAATGCCAGCACACCGAGCCACTCGGTCGTCTCGGTGTTGAAAAGGAACACCTGTCTTTGCCCGCCGACCGCCACGAGCGGTGCCCACGGACTCGCTGCCATCGCGAGGATCACGTTGCCCTGACGCGCACGCACAAACGGCTCCATCGGCAAATCGCCCGGCATCGGAGGCGGGCCATCGGGGCGTTTGAGCGACACGATCGCAGCGTCCACTTTGTTCGCCGCGACTTGCCCCGGTTTGCTGCCGGGATTTTCCAGCGCAAATCCCGCGATCCAATTTTTCAGCAACGCGAGTTCGGCCTCGCTGAGTTTGTCGCCCTTCGGCGGCATCTTCGGCTCCTCCGACTGAGTGCACACTTTATACATCAGCGATCCATCGGCATTTCCCGGTTTGATCACCGGGCCGTTTTCACTGCCGGCGAGCGCACCTGCGTAAGTCGTCAGATCGAGTCCCGCCTTCTTCTTGTCGAGATTGTGGCAGTTTGTGCAGACGTTGCGGAAAATGGGCGCGATGTGCTCGGCATACGTCACCTTGGCCGGTGCCTGCGCATTTGCGGCGAGGCAAACACCGATCAATGCGGCAAAGTTGGGAAGGAGCGGTTTCACGTTCGTATCTTTTGAAAGCGATGAGGTGGGTTTGAATTAGCGGATTTTTCCAGCACGACCGCAATCACTCATTGCCCTCGCCGCACAGCACTCAGCCAGCAATAATGCCACATATGAGTAACGCACCGCGCACGGCCTTTGTCCTCGGTGCCGGGCTGGGCACGCGGCTGAGACCGCTGACGGCACGGCGCCCGAAACCGCTCATCCCCGTAGGCGGAAAGCCGCTCATCTGCCACGCAATGGATCATCTATTGGCGCTCGGTGTGGAGCGTTTTGTCGTGAATACACACTGGTGTGCGGAGCGGTATGCGGATTTTTTTTCGAGAGGGACTTACAAGAGCGCGCCCGTGGTTTTTATCCACGAAATGCCTGAAGTGCTGGAGACAGCTGGCGGGATTTGGAACGCACGCGCTCATTTAGGAGACGGACCGTTCGTTGTTTATAACGGGGACATCCTCAGTGACGTCCCGCTGGAACGCGCGTGGGCGCATCACACGGCCAGCGGAAATGAAGTGACACTCGTGCTGCGTTCGCACGGAGGAAATCAAAACGTGGCATTCGATGCGGGCCGCGTGCTGGATTTACGGCGCGAGCTGAGGCCGGACATCGTTCCGGGCCATGTGTTCACGGGGATATATTTTGTGGAGCCGAGTTTTATCGCTCGGATTCCGGCGGGTATAAAAATGTCGGTAGTTCCGATTTTTCACACGATGATCCGAGAAGGCGCGAAGCTCGGCGGCATCGTGCTCGATGAAGGCGACTGGCGCGATCTCGGGACTCGCGAAGAGTATCTCTCCGCGTGCGCTGCCATCGGCGAACCACCAACCAGTGATGCACAAATCGGCGAGGGCGCGGTGCTGTGCGATTGCATCATCTGGCCGGGTGGCGAAGTCGCGCCCAGAGCTCGACTGACTCGCTGCATCGTGACCGACGGCGCGCGCGCCGAGGGCGAGTGGACGGACAAGGATTTTTGAGTGTCAGCGAATGATCTTTTTACTCCCCGGAGAAAGAAGGCGGATTTCAAATTCGGTAATCTCTTCGTCCGAGCGCAGCAGTCGCAAATCTCCTCCCTGCGCCCGCGCCAGTTCGCGCGCGATGCTGAGGCCGAGACCGTGGCCGACACGTTGTTCATCGCTCTCGCCACGCGTGAAGCGATTGAAAATGACTGACATTTTTTCGCCAGGAATTGGAGTGCCCGTGCTAGCGACGATGATGAAAACACCTTCCTCGTCCGTGCCTGCACTGACGTTGATCATGCCGCCGTCTCGATTATATTTCACCGCGTTTTCGAGGAGGTTCAGCAACACTTGCTCGACGCGAGCTTCATCCGCGATGGCGGGAATTTTCTCCGGCAGATCGTGCTCGATACGGAGTTTGCGCTGGCCGGCGAGAACTTCGGCGTCTTCGAGACAACCTTCGATAAGTATACGAAGATCGGTTTCAACCGCCTTCACCGAAAGGCTTCCGGCATCGGCGCGTGCGAGGAGGAGCAGCCCCTCGGCCAGCGAGGAAAGTCGGCGCGTCTGCTGGAGGAGTTCATCCAGTTCGCGACAATGTTCGGGCGAAAGTCCGGGTTGCTTAAGCAGCGATTCGATGCACGAACGCATGACGGTGATTGGCGTCTTGAGC
>CAMBOD010000404.1 GCA_945868985.1 Prosthecobacter debontii
CGAAGCCTCCCTCCTCCGTCTCGTCTCCGCTCTCCTCGCAGAAACTTCCGACGATTGGGAATCTTCAAAAACTTACCTCAACATGCATCAATCCATCCCGCCTTCCGTCTGACACTCGCCTCTTTTACAGAAAATTACTTGCTCGGCCGCATTTATCAAAATCTGAAATGAATCTAAATCCCTGTTGACTTCATTTTTTTACAGTGACAAAAACACCTTCGTTGTCGCTGGGCCCCCAGCAACACGCATCTGAGAGAATCCACAAAACAACAACAACCACGCTAATCACTCATTCCATGAACAAAGCAGAACTCGTCTCCACCGTCCAAAAAGCACTCGGCAAGGACACAAGCAAAGCCTGCGCTGAGAAAGCAGTCACAGCCACCATTGACTGCATCGCTGCCGCGCTCAAAAAAGGCGCAAACGTGCAACTCATCGGCTTTGGCACCTTCAAGGTCGTCAGCCGCAAAGCCCGTATGGGCGTGAATCCCAAGACCGGCGAGAAGTTGAAAATCAAAGCCAGCAAGTCCGTGAAATTCGGCGCAGGCAAGGAACTCAAGAGCAAGCTGAAGTAAGCTGCCCAATACCAATTTTAGAAAAGCCCTGTTTTGCCAAAAGCGAAACGGGGCTTTTCGTTTTTGTGCTTTGGCGGGCATTAGGGTATTCAAGGCGGGGCTTGCGGCCCGCATCCTGCTAAAAGCTGCCCAGATTCAACAGCCCAACAATGCAGCGCCCTTTCGAAAAAAGAATTGTCGCCGGTTTCTTTGCCGCCGCCGTGATCTTTGTCGTGCTTGTGGCGGTCATTCTGTGGGAGGTGCGTCGGGTTGAGGACGGGAAGCAACTGGCGATCATCGCGATTATGGGGAGCCTCGCGTATTTCGGGGTGATTGCTGCGATGTGGCTGTCCTTCAAACGGGATCAGCGATTGCATCAAAAAACGGAGAATGCGTTGCGGGACGCGGAGGATCTCAACGGGCGCATGATCGAGAACAGCACCGATTGCATTGCGATGCTCGATGTGAGAGGGCGGCTGAAGGTGGTGAATTCTGCGACGTGGAGATTGATCGAGGAGGTGGGGCTCAAGCCGGTTGAAGATTTGCCATGGATGGAAATATGGGCGGGGCAGGCTCGGGCATCCTGTGAGAATGCGCTCGGCATTGCTCTCGGCGGACGAGTGGGGCGTTATCAGGGCATCAATTCCATGAGGACTGGGGAGGGGCGCTGGTTCGACGGGATGCTCACGCCAATTCCCGACGACGCAGGTAGAACGGAGCGCGTCCTGGTCGTAGCTCGAGACATCACCGGAGCCCGTTCAGCGGAGGAGAAATTCCGTGTTCTGTTCGAGCACTCGGCGAATGCGCACATTATTTTCGACGAAGACGCCATCCTAGACTGCAATCATGCGGCTGTGGAGATGATGCGCTGTTCGACCAAGCTCGAACTTCTCGCGCTGAACCCCGATCATCTTGCGCCCGAGCGGCAGCCCGATGGATCAAATTCTGCAGAGAAACGTAAGGAAATCTGGCTGCTCGCACGAGGTGTGGGCCACTTCCGTTTTGAATGGCAGGCACGGCGCAGCAACGGACAGGAGTTTCCCGTTGAGGTTGCAATCACCCCGGTTTTTCTGAATGGCCGCGAGGTGTTGCTGGCGGTCTGGCATGACCTCACCGAACGCAAGCAGGCTGAAAGCGCGCTGCGTGAAAGTGAGGAGCGCTTTCAGGCATTCATGGATCACAGCCCGACTCTTTGCTTCATCAAGGACGACCAAGGGCGGATGTTGTTCATCAACAAAATCATGGCTGACGCTTTTGGCGTCACCATAGGCGAGATGATTGGGAAGAGCGACTTTGACTGGCTGCCGATCGAGGCCGCGCGTTCCGTGAGTGAATACGACAGACGGGTCATTGAGACGAACCGCTCGGCGCAGCAGATCGAAGTCGTCACGACGGGTGACGGGAAAATGCACGAGTGGCTGATGGTGAAATTTCCCATCACAAGCGCAGGCGGAGGAAAACTGCTCGGCGGCATCGGCATTGACGTGCGGGAACAACGCAAAGCGGAGCGCGTGCTTAAACAACGCGAGGCAACCTTCCGCGACTTGTTCGACGACGCGCCCGCCGCTTACCACGAACTCGACACCGAGGGTCGCATCACCCGTGTGAACAAAACGGAGCTTGCTCTTCTAGGTTATGAATCCGCCGAGATGGCGGGACGGCCTGTATGGGATTTCGTCGTCGAGCGCACATCGCAGCAAGCCACCGCCCGCAAGCTTGCCGGCGTCGGCGTGGGTGATGATGCCTACCAGCGGACCTTCCGCCGCAAGGATGGTTCACTGATTCCGGTGCTGGTGCGTGATCGTGTCATTCGTGACACGGCAGGGGCGATTATTGGTTTGCGCACGACGATGCAGGACATCAGTGCGTTGAAGCAGACCGAGGCTGATCTGCGTTCTGCAGAGGAAAAATACCGCACCATTTTCGAGAACGCGATCGAAGGTATTTTCCAGACCACCCCCGACGGGCGTTATCTCAACGTGAATCCAGCGCTTGCCCGCATCCACGGCTACGACTCGCCGGATGATTTGATGACAGGCGTGAATGACATCGGACGGCAGATTTACGTGGATCCAAACCGGCGGGATGAGTTTCGAACGTTGATGGAAAGCGCGGGCGAGGTGTTTAAGTTCGAGTCACAGGCTTATCGCAAAGACGGCTCGGTGATGTGGATTTCCGAACACGCTCGCAGCGTCCGCGACAAGGAGGGGAAACTCCATTACTACGAAGGTGCCGTGGAAGACGTGACTGCGCGCAAGGAAGCCGAGCGGGCGATGGCCGAAGCCCGCGACACCGCGCTTGAGTCCGCGCGACTGAAGAGCGAATTCCTTGCGAATATGAGTCACGAAATTCGCACGCCGATGAACGGCATCATCGGCATGGCCGGCCTGATGCTCGATACCGATCTGACATCGCGCCAGCGCGACTTTACGCAGACGATAGGTGACAGCGCCGAGGCATTGCTGAAAATCATCAATGACATTCTGGACTTCTCGAAGATCGAGGCCGGGATGCTTACCTT
>CAMBOD010000405.1 GCA_945868985.1 Prosthecobacter debontii
CCCCGACCACGCGCCCTTGAGTTCCCCGCTGGATTTGTCGGTATTTAGCGGCAGTGCGCCAGTTTCGATTTGCACCCAGTAATTGGCGAGTGCGCGCTGGGCGAGGCCTTCCTCGCGGCGGTATTTTTCGCTCTTCATGCAGTTTTCCATGCAACGCCCGAGAGCCAGCACGCCGATGGCGAAAATAGCGACTGCGAGCATGGATTCGAGCAGCACAAATGCGCGACGTTTGCGCAGCAGGCCTTGTGATTTGAAAGCGGGCATCATCGCACTTGCTGGTCGGTGATTTCGCCGTGGCCGGTCAGCGGATTATATTGCGCCGCCCATGTGCCGTCGGGGCCGGTGTAATTGACAATGGCAGGCTCGCACGTGCCGCTGCGCCAGAACGTCCATTTGCTCGGCGTGTCTTTTGGCAGGAGGAGTGAGGCCGGTCGTAGCAGCGTGTAGCTTTCATCCTTGCTGGAGCTGATTTGCTCGGGAGTCGCGTTGTCCTCGCTGCCGCTGTGCTCTTCGGGCAAAGGCTCGTCCGCACTGATGGCGACGCCGCCTTCATCAATCCGAAGCGCCCACGTGCGCTGCTGCGTGACAGCGTGAAGCTGCGCCTTGCGCGCGAGCGCGTCGAATTTCTCGAACGTATCACGCAACCGTCGCTCCGCCACGAGCCCGCGCACGCTCGGTATCGCCACAAGCATCACGACAATGGTGATCGCGATAGCGAGCATCAGTTCGAGCAGTGTAAAGGCGGCGCGGTTGCGTGACATCAAGGTCGGAGAAGTTGTGCGCGGTTTTTAGAAAAGACGAGCATCGTCTCTGACACCTACTGTGGCGAGATGTTCAGCCCGGATTACTGTTCTAAAACCATTCGTCCGCGCTCGACTTTCGCCGTGGCAGTCGGCAACTCGTCTGGAAATGAGTCGCATCGCCCTACTACCGGAAGCTGTCGCCTGCCAAGTGGCAGCGGGCGAGGTCGTGGAGCGGCCTGCCAGTGTGGTGAAGGAACTGGTGGAAAATTCGCTGGATGCCAGTGCGACACGCGTCGAGGTGCTCATTCGTCGTGGTGGTAACAGCTCCATTCGCGTGGTGGATAATGGCTGCGGGATGGATCGCGATGACGCGCTGCTGTGCCTCGAACGCCATGCGACGAGCAAAATCAGGACGGGCGCGGATTTGATGGCAATCCACACACTCGGCTTCCGGGGAGAGGCGCTGCCGAGCATCGCGAGCGTGTCGCGTTTCCGGCTCACGACGCGTGAGCATGGTGCGCTGGCGGGAACCGAAGTGCTGGTGAATGGCGGGCGCATGGAAACGGTGCGCGACTGTGGCGAGCCGGAAGGCACCCAGATCGAAGTGCGTTCGCTTTTTTACAACTTGCCCGCGCGGCGGAAGTTTTTGCGCACGGAAAACACCGAGGCCAGCCACGTGGAGCACGTGTTGCATCTCCAGGCAGTAGGGCATCCGCTGGTCGGTTTCACTTTTCTCAACGACGAACGGCTCGTGATGCAGCTCCCGCCGGGGCAGAGCCTGCGCGAGCGCATCCATGGGCTTTGCGGTGCGGCGCTCGTGGCGGAATTGCTGGAGATACCGGAGTGCGAATTTAGCGGGGTGAAATTGCGTGGGTTCATCGGCAAGGCAGGAGTCAGTCGCAGCACGCGTCAGCAGCAGATTGTTTTTCTCAATGGGCGCCCGATCGAAAATACGACGCTCAATTACGCGCTGCGCGAAGGCTATCACACCGCGCTGATGAAGGGGCAGCATCCGGTGACGTTTCTTTTCATCGAGATGGATCCCGCTGCGGTGGACGTGAACGTCCATCCCGCGAAACGCGAAGTGCGTTTCCGCGATCCGGCGCACATCCGTGAAGTAGTCGTCGAGGTCACGCGCCGCGCGCTGGAGAGTGATCGCGCTTCGTGGACAAAAACTTTCTCCGCGCCCCAGCGCATCGAAACGTCCATCGTGAAGCCCGACGAAACGCTGCCGCTCATCCCGATGGCCGAGCAGACCGCGCTGCGAAGCGATTGGGCCGACAGCTCATTTCAGCGCCCCGCAGCGCCGAGTGTTTCGACTTTTACCAGCAGCACGCCACAGCCAGTCGCAGCACAGCAAGTTCCGCCCACGTCGCCGCCGACCAACATTGCGCCAGCAGCGCAACCGCCAGCGAAGGATTTCAAACTACTCGGTGTTCTCGGGAAACTTTACATCCTCATGGAAAACGCTGCGGGTCTCGTGCTCGTGGATCAGCACGCCGCGCATGAGCGGATTCTTTTCGAGGAAATGAAACGCCGCATGGAAGGTCAGGGCGTCCCTACGCAACGATTGCTGCTCCCCATCACGCTCGAAGTCGGACCGAAGGACGCCGACTGGCTCGTGCAGCATCTCGATGCGCTCTCCCGCGCCGGCATCGGTCTTGAGCCGTTTGGCTCCGGCACTTTCAAGATTGATGCGCTGCCGCAATTTCTCCGCGCCGATGATCCACCGCAACTTCTGCGCGACATCATTGACGAACTCCGCGAAACCTCCGCGCAAACCTCCAAGCTCCGCCTCGGTGAGGACATGATCGCGAAGACCGTCTGCCGCCACGCCGTGAAAGCAAACGACGTTCTCCGCGAGCCCGAGTGTCTCCGCTTGATACAGGATCTACTGGCCTGCGAGCTGCCCTACTGCTGCCCGCACGGACGCCCGACGATGATCCAGATGAGCTATTCGGAGCTGGAGAAAAAATTCGGGCGCAAAGTCTAGCGGCGCTTTGCCGTGAGCACGGATTCAATCTCGCCCAGCGCGAGGCAGTTCACCACGTCGCCGCGCTCCAGCCAGCCCTTGCGTGCTGTGCCCACGCCGAAGCGCAGGAATTGCAACTGCGATGTATGATGCGCGTCGGGATTGATCGCGCACTTCACTCCTTTTTCCTTCGCAAGCGGCCACCAGCGCCAGTCCATGTCGAGTCGGCGCGGATTCGCATTTAGCTCGATGATTGTCCCGGTTGCCGCCGCCGCTTCGATGACTGCCGGGATGTCCACCGCATACGCATCGCGCTGGAGTAGCAACCGCCCAGTGAGATGACCGAGCATCGTCA
>CAMBOD010000406.1 GCA_945868985.1 Prosthecobacter debontii
AGCTCAGCTTTTGCAGTTCGTATTCCGGGAGTTCAAACTCGCCGACAGGCTCAAAGTATTTCAGCGGGATGCCTGTGATCGTGCTCGCCATGCGGCTTGTCACGACGGTGAGTTGATCGCCGTTTTCGATGGTGGCGGCGGTCATGCGACGAATGGTCGTCGCTACGCCGTTCACGTCTTCCAGAGTGTCCGTGAACCAAGCGCGCTTCGTGTTTTGGAGCATCGGTGCGGCTTCGCCGGAAAAGGCGCGGCTGATTTCGCCCAGCCACGCACGGTCCGGCGCGAGCTGGCGGAACGCGACAAAATACGGCGCGATGGAGAGCGCGACGGGCACCAGCATTGAGACATCCTGAATTGCTTCGATGAGCTTTCCGCCGCTCAGTTTTTTCACGAACGAAGTGAAGAACCGATAGAGTAGACGGTCGGCAAACATACACGCTGTGATGAACGCGCGCCGCTCCGGTTCCGTCACACCGCTGGTCGCTTTGGCTAGGAGCGTCTGCACTTCGCTATCGCGAAAAGTCGCCGCGAACTGTCGCCAGATGCTCGCATTCTTTGGCTTCGCCATCTCGAAGATTTGGCCGTTCATGATTCCCTGCGCGAGGAACCCCATCTTTTCACCAAGCGAAAACTCCGTCGGATTTGACCCCTCCATGAAACGCGAAAACGCCTTGCCTGCGAGACCGCCGCCCTTGAGCGCCGAGACTTTTTCCGACGCGAAGCGAAACACCGTTCCATAAAGCCCGTGCGCATGCGCCAGCGGAGTGCCGCCCACGCCGCCCGCCTTGCAGTGTCCTTCGCGGATCTCGCATAGAAAAGCGGACGCATCCGCGACGTTCGCAGTCTCCGTCCACGCGTGTGCTGTGAAAAGCCCGCTGCGATCGTTGCTGCCGCCGACGAGCACTTTCTCCCATGCTCGCTCGTGGGTCGGCGCGAGGTTGTGTCGGTTCGACAACTCCTCGATTTTCCCCGGTGTCAGTCCTGCGAGGAGAAAGCGCGCCACTTCGCTCGTGAGCGCGTCGCGCGTGCCATTCACGCCCTCGAAATGACGGAACAGCAACACGAGTTTCTCGATGTGCGCGGGGCTGATGCGTCCATCACCACGATGCAGCGGATGCGCCACTCCGTGCGCGAGTCCGCGTTCGACGAGGTATCGCTGGAGGTCGTAGATGTTCTCGCGCAGCCGCTGGATTTCCCGGTGCTCCGCCTCGCTCAAACCCCACACGAGCAGATGCAACTTCGCGCGATCCTCGGGAAATTGCGCCGTCACTTCCTCGCTCAGAAAAACACCCGGCTTTTCCGCCACAGCGAGGCATCCATCCAGCGTGTCGCGATCGGTGAGCGTGAAAAAATCCATTCCACGTTCGCGTGCCTTTTCAAAAAGCGCCGTCGGCTCGGCATAGCTCGCAGGCAGGCCGACACGCCGGAATAGCCATTCCGCCGCCGGGCCGCTGTGTTTCGAGTGAAGGTGCAAATCCGCGCGCATATCGTCGACCACTGTGCGCGAGCGCCCGCACCCTGCGCGAGAATCTTCCGTAGCGAATTAGCCGCGGGTGCTTTCGACGGAGATGATTTCTCCGGCGTCGCACTCGATGCGCAGCGCGATGGGGCGGCAGCAGACGGTGCAATCCTCGACGGTGGTGTGACTGCCTTGCGAGGTGTCGGCGGTGCTTGGAAATACCTCGCCGCAATACGGGCACTCGACTTCGATCTCGACGACGTATTCCACGCTCTATTTGAGCTTCAAGCGTGGCGCGTCATTCCACAGGTCTTCGAGGCGGTATAGTTCGCGTTTGCTTGGGTGGAAGAGGTGCACAATCACGCTGCCGAAATCCACGACGACCCACTGGCTGAGCGGGAAGCCGTCCACGCCGAGCGGGCCGACGCTGTGTTTCTTTCGCATGGTCTCGGTGATTTCGCCGGCGATGGCCTTTAGCTGCGGCTCGGATGCACCGGTGCAGATGACGAAGAAATCTGTGAATGTGGAAATGCCCCGAAGGTCCACGACGATGATGTCTTCGGCTTTTTTGTCGGCGGCGATTTGTGCGCTGAGACGCGCGAGTTGTTCTGAGTTAATGGTTTTCTCCTTGGTAAAGTTGATGTGCTTCGATGATCGATTGCACGGCTTCCGGAACGAAGTAACGGATGCTTCGCCTTTCGGCAACCCGCTTGCGCACTTCGGTCGCCGAAATATCGAAACGACGCTGGATGCGCGGGAAGTCGTGGGGCGGTGAATTTGCCGCATCGCGCTCGAAAACGACGAATTTTACGAGCTTTCGCAGTTCTCCGATGCGCCGCCACGCTGGCAGGTCGCGCACATTGTCCTGACCGATGAAATAGAACAGTTCGTCGGCCGGCGTGCGCGCCCGCCATGCCTCGACTGTCTCCACGGTGTAGCTCGGGCCTGCGCGGTGAACTTCGGAGTCATCGCATTCAAAACGCGGCTCGCCTGCGATGGCTGCACGCACCATTTCCAGACGCAGTGCTGGCGATGCGAGCGTGGCATTTTTAAAAGGTGAACACGCGGCGGGGATGAAGACGACGCGATCCAGCGCGAGCTGTTCCATCGCCTCGCGGGCGAGAATCAGGTGCCCGTGGTGGATGGGATCAAAGGTGCCTCCGTAGAGCGCGGTGCGCATGGTTCGTAGTCTTGGCGGATGCACGGCTGCTGTCGAGCCGCCGGGTGCGCTATCCCTCGAAGGCGCGGATGGCGAGGGTCACGTTGTGGCCGCCGAATCCGAAGCTGTTGTTAAGGGCGACGCGCACTTTGGCCTCGCGGGCGGTGTGCGGGACAAAGTCGAGGTCGCACTCTTCGCCGGGGTTATCGAGGTTGATGGTCGGTGCAATGATTCCGGTCTGGATGCTCTTCACGCAGACGATGGTTTCCACGACGCCCGCAGCGCCGAGCAAATGCCCAGTCATGCTCTTGGTGCTGCTCACGGGGACGCGCTTTGCGTGGTCGCCCATCACGGCTTTGACGGCGCGGACTTCCGCCACGTCGCCAACCGGTGTGGATGTGCCGTGTGCATTGATGTAGTCCACTTCGGAAACGTTGAT
>CAMBOD010000407.1 GCA_945868985.1 Prosthecobacter debontii
GCCTTCGTGTTCCGCAAATAAAGCTGCGCCGAAAAGGACTAGCGTCATGCAGCCGCGAATGATGCGGCCTCGTAGATTGATGTTGGGCGTCCAGAAGCTCATATCGGCGACGTTAGCGGTGCGGCGCACTTTGGCGAACAGGAACTGCCACGCCAAACATCATCTCAATCGCGGCTGGTCACGCATCGGGGAATGTTGATTACTTTCCCCGCTATGCTCGCCGAACTTCGCAATGTCACCAAAACCTACGCCGCTGGCGATGCCCGCGTGCCCGTGCTCGCCGGGGCTGATTTTGCGCTCGCCGATGGCGAGACCGTCGCAATCACCGGCCCGAGCGGCTGTGGAAAAAGCACGCTGCTCAATCTCCTCGGCGCGCTGGATCGGCCCGATTCGGGCGAAGTCATCGTCGCCGGCCACAACCTCGCGCAGCTCGACGCCAACGCTCTCGCCGCGTTTCGCAACACGACCGTCGGCTTCGTCTTCCAGCTCCACCACCTGCTCCCGCAATGCACCGTGCTGGAAAACGTCCTCGTCCCCACGCTCGCGAATCCCAAGGCCGACCGCTCCGCACTTCGCGACCGCGCCGCCAGCCTGCTCGCCGCCGTCGGTCTCAGCCATCGCCTCAATCACCGCCCCGGCCAGCTTTCCGGCGGCGAACGCCAGCGCGCAGCCATCGCCCGTGCTTTGATCCAAAGCCCGCGCCTGCTCCTCGCCGACGAACCCACCGGCGCGCTCGACCGCACGAACGCCGCGCAGCTCGCCGAGTTGCTGGCAGAGATCAACGTGCGGGAAAAAGTCGCCATCGTCCTCGTTACCCACGCGCCCGACCTCGCGCAGAAAATGGGACGCGTGCTGGAGCTGGCCGATGGAAAATTGCGGGAGCAGACAAAATGAACGCCCGCCGACTGGTCGCACAAAGCATCCGCCACTACTGGCGCACGCACCTTGGCGTCATCCTCGGCTCCGCGCTCGCCGCGCTCGTGCTCACCGGCGCGCTCATGGTCGGCGATTCGGTGAAGGCCACGCTGCGAGCGCAGGCCGAGGCGCGCGTGGGAAAAATCGGCGAGGCACTGCTCTGCGGCGAGCGCTTCGTCCCATGGCCGCGCGAGGTGGAAAAGCGACCGTCAGTCGTGGCACGAACATTTGTCCCAGGCCCGGACGCCGCCGGCGTGCTGATGCTCTCCGGCACCGCCGCGCGTTCCGACGGAAAGGCGCGCGCAAACAAAGTCCAGATCGTCGGCGTGGACGATGCGTTTTGGAAATTGTCGCCATCGGCGAATGCAGTCCCGCTCACAGCAAACGAAATCGCGCTGAACGAACGTCTCGCCGCGCAGGTCGGCGTGAAGCCCGGCGACGAAGTCCTGCTGCGCCTCGAAAAGCCGAGCGCATTTTCCAAGGACGCACCGCTCTCCGGAGAAGAAGAGGGCAGCGTCTCGCTCCGCGTGCGCGTCGCGCGCGTCGTGGGCGATGCGGACTTCGGTCGCTTCGCGCTCGCGAGCAGACAGGTGCCGCCGCACACGGCGTTCGTGCCGCTAGACGTTTTGCAGGCTAAACTCGGCGTGCAGAACAGAGTGAATTTGATCATGAAAGTCCGCTTTGATCCGAAGAGCCTTCGTCGTCTAGACGAGTGGAATCCCTCCTGGCCGAATTGGCTGAATCTCCTTCTGCTACGTAAGCAATACCCCACGCGCGCACAGCCGATTGCCTTTCTTGATGAACTGCGCATGCAGGATGATCCGGTAGCGGCACTTACAACAGAGAATGCGCGACAGATGCTTGACGGGTTCGGTCTAGAAGTTCGAACCGTCGGGACGAACTCTGATGTGGTCGAGATTAGAAGCCCTCGCATTTTCCTTGAACCCGCAATCGTGGAAGCCGCGCGTGCGAATGAAAAAGCTGACGCGCAGGACGCTAAAAAAATCCGCAATCCGCAATCCGCAATCCGCAATCACCTCGACTCCCTCACCTACTTCGTCAACGAACTCCGCGCGGGCGACGGTTCGGATGCGAAGGCGAACGCGACGCCCTACTCGATGGTCACGGCGATTGATGCGGCTGCGTCGGGCTTCGTGAATCCGAAGCTGGCGGACGATGAAATCCAGATCACGCGCTGGCTCGCGGACGACCTCGGCGTCGCGCCGGGCGCGAAGGTGACGGTGAAGTATTTCGTGATGGGCGAGCGGCGTCAGCTCGTCGAGAAGGCGCGCACTTTCACTGTCGCCGCGCCGATTCTCGAGATGACGGAGCCGCAGCTCAACACCTCGTGGATGCCCGATTTTCCCGGCCTCTCCGACAAGGCGAACTGCCGCGACTGGAAGCCGGGCTTCGACTTCGACGCCACGCGGATGCGCGACAAGGATCAGGACTACTGGACGAAATTCCGCGGCACGCCGAAGGCATTCGTGACGCTGAAGACCGGCCAGGAGATGTGGGGCAACCGCTGGGGCAACCTCACGAGCATCCGCTATCCCGCGGGGACGAAACGCGAGCAGGTTGAGCGCATC
Organism: Prosthecobacter debontii; assembly: GCA_945868985.1. Taxonomy (GTDB): domain Bacteria; phylum Verrucomicrobiota; class Verrucomicrobiia; order Chthoniobacterales; family Chthoniobacteraceae; genus SXWH01. The sequence goes on from CAMBOD010000407.1 coordinate 2,505, forward strand.
GCCGCATTCATAGACCCCGCCGCGCTCGGCTTCCGCACCGTGAACCTCCGCGAGCAGGCGCTCGCCGCGACGAATGCGCCCGTGGATTTCGGCGAGCTGTTTGTCTCTTTCAGCTTCTTCCTCATCGCCGCGGCGGCGGTGCTCACGGGGCTGCTGTTCACGTTCACCATCGAGCAGCGCGCCGCCGAAGCCGGGCTGCTGCTCGCCGTCGGCTGGCCGGTGAAAAAAGTGCGCCGCCTGTTCCTGCGCGAAGGCTTCGTGCTCTCGCTCATCGGCTCGCTGGCCGGTGCGCTGCTTGCCGCGCTCTACACGAAGGGCGTGCTGCACGCGCTCGCCGGAGTGTGGGGCGGCGCGACGGGCGGCACGCGTTTCGTCTTCGCGCCGTCGGCCGTCACGATGGCCATCGGCGTCGTGAGCGGCGTGCTCGTCGCGCTGATTGCGATGTGGCTCGCGAGCCGGAGGCTTTTCAAAATGGAGGCTGCGGCGCTGCTGAATGGCGGGATGTCTGAAGCCACGATTGCAGTTCCTAGTGCGAAATCCCAAAAGGATATTA
>CAMBOD010000408.1 GCA_945868985.1 Prosthecobacter debontii
CTCGGCGGGTGCCACGGTCCGCCGCCGGGAGCATTTGTGCTCAAGTCATAGAGCGTAAAACCAATGATGTAGTCGCCTGGTTTATCCGCCGTCCATGCGCGACCATGGATGTGCCCTGAGGGGTCTTCTCCTGCGCTATTGATGCCTTCACCGAGGATGAATTTGTAACCACCTGTGGGCTCATTAGTGGCGAATGAGACCGTGGGGGTGTCGTAATACTCTGACCAGTTCTCATCCCAAAATCCGAAATGCGCACCCGCAGGACCAGAGACGCTGGTGATTTCCATCCAAATCCACGCACCAGTGTGAGCATGACCGGCAGTGGCGACATCGAATTGCCCATCGGAAAGCGCAATAAAAGAAAATGAGTCGAGCGGTGAGTTTGTGCGCGGGCGTTCATCGAGCATGTAATAACCGCCGCAGCGCTGGATGGGACGCTGACCAACCGGACGCGCAAGAAGATGAAAAACTTTGTTTGTTCCGTTTGCGCCGACGAACTGAAGGGGTTCGCCAGTATCGGGGCGACCATTGTTGTTCACGTCAACAATGCCCGCAGCATAGTGGTCGTGTGCGAGTGCGCTGCTTAGAGTGAAAGCAGCGCAAAGCAGGACGGTGATGTAGCGACTGTTGGTTATTTTGCAGTTCATAGAGCGTTGGTTTTTTCTTCAGCCGTGGGATCCACAAAGCGGTCACCCGGCGTTTTCAGACGCGTTTGCACGGTCTCCCATCGGAGGGTTTCGATGTGCCCGTCGGTGAATACGTAATTTGCCGCCCCGTCGTGACGCTTGACGGCGATCTGCCCGGTGAAGAACTCGGGCGGTATGGTGCGTCCGCGATATTCAGCGAAGTGAAAGTGATCCGAGTTCGCATAGGTGTCCGACGCCTCGGCAAAAAGGAAAGTGGCGGTGCGGCTTTCGAGGCGATTCAGCTTTGAGTAATCGAGATCCGTCGCGCCTGCTGGATTCGGCGTGAGGAAGTCGTTGATCACATACGTGTAGGAGCGTTCGCCGTTTTCGTCGGCAGGACAGCGAAAGGTGATGGTGCCGCCAGCATAGGATTGCAGTGTCAGCGTCCACGATTGCCCGCCCTGTCTGCGCTGATGGGACGTGACGGGCAGAGTATGATCATGCTCGCCAGCGTAGAGAATGGTGGCCTGCCCGATTTGCCGAAGGTTATTCAGGCACTTCACTGTCTTGGATTGCGAACGCACCCGAGCTGCTGCGGGAAAAATGAGCGCTGCAAGGATGGCGATGATGGCGATGACGACGAGTAGTTCGATGAGTGTGAATGCGTGATTTTTGCGATACATAAAAACGGGAGTGCGCCGAAATGGTGCTAACCGGGCTGGTGCAGTGGCCTCGCGAGGGCGGGGACTGCGGGTCTATGAACATCACCACGGCATTACCGCCGTGCGCGAATTTCCCGCAGCCCCCACCGAGGCGCGGCCTAAGCCGCAAACCGGGTTGGGAAGGTATGAGCGGCTGCGCAATTCCCCCCGAAAAGTTCTATGCTCCTCGGTCTGCACGGGACTTCTGCCCATGCGAAATGATGCGCAGATGGAAAGCGCGCTGCTGATACGCAGGACACAATCCAACGATCGGCGAAAGCCGATCCTCCGCTCGATTAGGCGATGCGGGGTGGCGGGACTGGTGGGCGCTCCATTCGCGCCTCCAGCGAAATTTCCATTCCCTGCCAAAACGAAATCAAACTCGCCTCACGCACCAAAGGCAGCGGGCGAGGTGACAGGGCGAGTGCTTCAATCTTCTGCACGCGGCTCTGCACGCTCGCGGGTTTCTGCTCCTCTTGCTGCTGACCTTTCTTCACTGCCTTACACAGCGAACAAGGATGGTCGCCATCGAAAGTATTTTTCACGCCTGCTACGAAGCCATCCCGCGCAGAATAGCTCACCACCATCCCCGTCCACGCCACTACCTGCAATGTGGCCAGATGCCCACCGCACAGCACGAGCACCGCGACAAACGCGGCTAGGCGGCTGATATTGCGGAAAATTTTTACGAACATCGCGAAGGATTCAAAAGCTGTGGTTGCTTCTTGTGTCAAGCTCTCGCTCGAGAACTACATCCGCTCAGGGACGCCGATACCGAGGAGGTCGAGGCCCTTTGCCAGCACGCGCGCGGTCGTGTCGCTGAGTGCGAGGCGTGAACTTCGGGCGGGCTCGTCGGCTTTCAGGACGGGACACGCTTCGTAGAAAGAGTGGTAGGCGTTCGCGAGTTCGAAGAGGTAATTGCAGAGGAGGTTTGGCCGGTAGTCGTCAAGGATGGACGGCAGGACTTCTCCGAAATGCGCGAGTTTTTTTACGAGTGCGAACTCGGCGGACTCGGTGAATGTGACTGGTGACTGGTGACTGGTGACTGGTGAGTTGCCCGCCTTGCGGAAGATGGCGCGGATTCGGACGTAGGCGTTTTGCAGATACGGTGCGGTGTTGCCTTGGAAGCTGAGCATTTTCTCCCAGGAGAAAACGTAGTCGCCCTGCCGGTTCGGAAGCAGGTCGGCGTATTTCACAGCGCCGAGGCCGATGATCTTTGCAATCTCGCTGCGCTCGGCTTCTGGCATTTCGGGATTTTTTTCGGCGATGACTTTTGAGGCGCGCTCTACGGCTTCGTCGAGGAGGTCGGCGAGTTTCACGGTGTCGCCGCTACGCGTTTTGAAAGGCTTGCCGTCTTCGCCGAGGATGCTGCCGAACCACACATGCGCGAGCTTCACCGCGCTCGCCGGCTGCCAGCGCCGCCAGACGCTGAAGAACTGCCGGAAGTGGAGCTGCTGCCGTCCATCGGTGACGTAGATGATTTCATCGGGCGCAAACTCACGCACGCGGTAGGCGATGGTGGCGAGGTCGGTGGTGGTGTAGTTCGAGGCGCCGTCGGCTTTCTGCACGAGCGCGGGTGAGTCCTTCCAGCCATTCTCGTCTTTGATCAAAAATGGATCTTCCTTCTCCGGCACAGTGCCGTCGCTGAAGACGCACAACGCGCCGTCACTCTCGCGTGCGATCCCCTTGGCGACGAGATC